>JAHFSD010000004.1 GCA_023265925.1 archaeon | reverse complement strand
TAGGTGACGAGTCCGGCCAAGGTGCTTAACAGCAGAATGATCCCGGCGCCCTGCACGAGTTTTCTGGTGTAGCTCATCGGTGAATCTGGCGCAGAGACCTTTTTTAAAGGTAGTGATACCGGATTCTGGTGTGTTATCCCGAAACTATTCCCCTACGATAAGTTTTATATACGGGCACGCTGAAATATCCCCTATGCTACAGAATCTGAGCACGGGACAGAAAATCCTGCTGGCATCATTATATATCCTCATTGCCCTGATGATTATTTTTTCCTTCCTGGCGGTCCGCAACCGCAACGAGGAAGGCTATCAGAACTGCCTGCAGAAAAAATGTGAACGAAAAGGCCAGGAGTTCTGCAGCAAGCCGCGGGAAATACAGAATTGCTGCCAGGGGGCAGGGGGGCAGGTTGCTCTCGCTAATAACCAGTATACCTGTGTATTTACGTAGCCATTACAATACTCTTAAAGCCAGAAACAGGTTCTCTTTCTGATAGACCGGAGCGAACTTTCCGGAATTAAGAATCTCATTATAGCGCTGTGGCAGCAGCGTGGAGGTGGCATTTTCACCAAAAGTCTTGCTGAAATATTTGGAATCCATTCTTCCGTTTATAACCAGATATTCGTAGCCTTGCTGTTTAAGAAAAGAATGTAACGCGGCCGCATCCTGATCAATGATCTTATCCCGGAAATCAAGAACTTCTTCACACCAGAGACAGCTATACTTGCCGAAACCAATGACTAATTTGTCCCGCGGGGAATAGAGGAAGACTTTCGCATTGGCAGGAAGGGTATTGAACCAGGCAGCATATTCCCAAGGTTCATTCTGTTGGGTAAATGATCCTGAGGTCGGCCAGACTGCCGTATTGACCTGATACTTCTGATACCCGGACGTCAGCAGAATCCCTTTCAGAATGAGAATGAGAACAATTGCCTGAAGAATTTTCCGTCGATTCAACCGCGAGAGCAGCAGGACAGCGCTTTCCGCGGCCATAATCGCTACGGGAATGGCTAATAATAACCATGTCCGAAACGGGCCCCGGGCAATGGAAATTGGAAAAGTCTGCCCATTCACGCCCCAGAAAGTATAAATCAGCCAAAACAAGGTGACGCCGAGCCAGGTGTTTTGCGGTTCAACCAGAGAACGGCGGTAACGCCACAGCACATAGGCTACTCCGGCGAGAACCAGCAGCGAAACTACCAGGCCAAAGCCAATGGGATTATTAATCATGTTTTCACCTTTGGCAATGAAAAAATCATCAAACGAGTACGCTCGTGAACCAGAGCCGCCGGGGGATGTCAAGGCGCGCCTGAATTCACTTATTTTTTCCAGGAATGAAGAGCCCGTCACTGCGGAAACTGAAGAGTCTGAACCGGTCGCGGCGGAAAAAATTCTCTCTCCGGTAAAATACTGGACAAAGCCATGGAAGGTATATTTTTTGATCATCGTTCCCCACCAGAGGAAAGAGAATGCTATCCCTGAAATGACCGCGAGAGATTCAGTTTTGAGGAATTGTCTGGTCGTCACCGAAGCGACGATGAGAAACAGGACAATCAGAACGGAAGTTTTATCGGCTCTTCAACGTTCTGGGCTACCCAGACACTGGCCACCAACAGGCTGGCAAGGAAAAACCACTTTTTGTCTTCTTTTATTTTCATTAACGCGTACATCGTGGGAAAAAAGAGGGTAACTGCTAATCCATGCGACCAGATAAAATGGCTGAGGTAGGCCGGAACGGCAGCAAGTATGAATGTAGCCAGCAGGGCTTTATTCCGGCTGCCCATGAATTCCTGTGCAAAGAGATAAAAGAAAATCAATCCCAGGGAAATTATCAGGGCATTGAAGAATTTTATAGTCCAAGTGAGATCCGGGGAAGTTTGATGCAGTATTCCCAGCAGAATATCATAGGAGGGCGGGACGGGATCGATATACGCTAAGACCGGATCAATGCCTCGATCTTTCTGGAAGACCGGATCATAAGCGTTTTTTTCCAGCGCGACATACTTTACGCCGACAGAATGCCCCCAGGGATCTTCATCTTCCAGATAGGGGTAGGCGAAGGCTCCTTTAGTGTACATGAATAAAGAGAAGGCGACAATGAGCAGGACGGCGAGGATGATGAGGTTTGATTTGGTGATGGTGAATTTGAATGATGGCAGATGGAGTTGTTTTGTTCGTATCTTCTTCACGAGAACGTAGAGAGGGAAAGCCAGGCTAAGTACAAGAAACAATTTCCAGTCCAGGGGAATACGAAGAAAGTTGATAACGATAGAAAGAATGGGAAAAATGCCTAATCCGACGGCTAGATTGAGCAGCTGCCGCTCCCCGGGATGGTCTGGTTTTTTGACCCAATAGGTTGCCGTATATCCCAATCCCCAGAGGTAGAGGAAGAAGAGAAGGATGGTAATGAGGCTGAACATGAGATTCTGAAACGGGGAAGGTTATAAAAGGTTATCGCTGGTGGAGTGGGGAAGAGAAAATGAAGTCGCAACAGAAAAAGAAGTCACAACATATAAAAAGAAGGCCAGAACTGGAGGATAAATGAAAATTTCGAAGACTGTCGTCTATCTATTCTTTATTTTTATCCTGGCCTTCGCCCTGCGCCTGATTTCCGGCTATTACGTCGACATCGGCACCGATGAGATGATTTATTCCCTTATTCCCCTCAATATCATTTCCGCCGGAAGACTATCAACGGTCGAACAAGCGCCACTGTACTTCTATCTCACTGATATTGGCTATAAATTAATGGGCGGATTAACCCTGGTTTCCACCCGGCTGCCTTCGATATTCTTTGGCTCCCTGACCATTCTGGTCATCTTCCTGATTGCCCAGGAATTGTTTGAGAACAAGAAAGCCGCCTTCCTTTCCGCTTTTTTATTTGCCATCTCCAGCTACGCCATCCGCCATAATCCGGAAATGGACATGACGGCCTTTTTCTTTAGCCTGCTCAGTCTATTTTTCTTCATCCGCTTCCTGAAAGGCAATCACCGCCAAATCTATCTCTCAGCGTTATTCTTAGCACTGGCCGCTTTGGCTAAACCGATTGTCCTGCTGTTTGCTCCGGTCTACTTCCTGGTGTGGCTGGTGCAGGGATATCGGCAGCAGTCCGGAATTCTGTTCCGAAAGGAAGGAAAAATCATTGTCAACCGGAAGATGGTAAAAGTGCTGCTTTTTTCTCTCCTGATCAGTATCCTGGTGGTATCGCCGGTGCTGATCTACAATTATCTGCTGTTCAAAGAAAAAGGAATGACTGATTATTATTTTACCACCCTAGCCGGCGTGGGGGAAAATACTATTTATCAGGGGCAGGAAGGAAACGCCTGGAGAATAAGCAGTTTTTTCAGTACCAGCCAGGGAATCCTGAAAGGAATGTTTCGTATTGATGCTTTGATTCTTATCCTGGGATTTTTGGGGATAGTATTCTCCTGGAGAAAAGAGAAATATAACGTTGCCTTGCTGCTACTATCAACGCTGTTCCTCTTCGTGTATCTTACCGGGAAAACTGGCAGCTCCACTCATTATGTCTGGGTTCCGCTGGTGTTAAGTATTTTTGCCGGCTATGGCCTCGTCCGGACACAGGAATACTTTACCAACCGGTTTCGGTTCAGGCACTTCCTGATCATAATCATCATCCTGTCTTTCGTGAACACGGCAGTAGTGTTTCGTGAAATCATCCCCCTCAAGAAAACCTCTTTCGCCATCACCTTACAGGAATACGCCCAGGAGAATATTCCCGCTGATGCCATCGTGGTTCTTGACCCCCGAATTTACCGCGGTGTCTTTGCCTGGGCCTTCCATGACTGGCATTACCTGGAAGGAACCTACTTTCCGAAATTAACGGAAGCCATTCAAAAGAGCCCTGAGCCGAAACAGAACTTATCACTCTACTACATCGAATGCGGCCCCGGCACGTTTTGCGGCTGGAAGCCAGAAGATTTCACTCGCATTTATGACTTTGGTGAACAGTTAAGCACGCTGTTCCGGCAACAGACCGAGAAAATCGCCGAGATCAACGTCATTGACACGTTCATTGTCTATAAAGGAAGCCTTGCTGCTCCGCCCACGATCTACGAAACCATTGACCGCACCCATTCACATTGGTATACTCCTGTCGGCTGGAAATACAAAGAGAACGCGGTGGACAATTATACTCCCAAAACGGCACTGGATAAAGCATTAAACGGATTAGGCTTCTTCATCCTCTACCTAGGCGTCCTAATAGCCTTGTTATCCCCCGTGCTGGTCGTTTACCTTCTCGGGCGACGGTCCGGCTGATGATGTCCATTTCGCTCGAATAGCTCGGAGCATCCCAGGGGAAAATTTTGCCTTGCCGGTATTTCTGCCAGCGGTCTAAATCAGCTTTAACCATGATTTCAACTAATCGTTTAAACGTCACGTGGGGCTTCCAGCCCAGGACGTCTTGTGCTTTTTTAGGGCTGCCACAGAGATGACTGACATCTAAAGGACGGAGCAGCCGTGAATCCACTTTGACATATTTCCGCCAATCCAGGCCGAGTACGGCAAAGGCTTCCTCGGCAAATTCGCCGACGGTATGGGTTTCTCCAGTAGCAATGACAAAATCATCAGGGTGATCCTGCTGCATCATCAGCCACATCACTTTAACGTATTCCGGGGCAAAGCCCCAGTCACGGCGGGTTTCCAGATGCCCCAATCGTAACTCGCTCTGCAGCCCCAGTTTTATCTTGGCCACGGAATTGGTAATTTTCCGGGTGACAAATTCCAGGCCGCGCAAGGGGCTTTCATGGTTGAACAGGATGCCGTTGCAGGCGAAAATACCGTAGGCCTTACGATAGATTCTGGTCATGTGAAATGAATACAGTTTGGCGGCGGCATAGGGAGAATTGGGCATAAAGGGGGTAGTTTCATCCTGCGGAGTTTTGCGCACCGCGCCATACAATTCACTGGTGGACGCCTGATAAAATCTGATATTTTTTCCCAGGTGGCGGATGATTTCCAGGAAGCGGGTGGCTCCCGAGGCATCAATTTCCGTCGTGAGTAAAGGAGTGTCAAAGGAATTCCCCACGAAACTTTGTGCTGCCAGGTTATAGATTTCATCCGGATCGCTGGTGGTAACCGCTTCCAGCAAGGAAGCCATGTCGCTCAGATCAGCGGGAATGAGGGTTACTTTTTGGATAATTCCCAGCTGCTGTAACCGCCAGAAGTTGGGGGTAGACGTACGCCGATACGTGCCAAAGACTTTATAGCCTTTCTCCAGAAGCAATTTGGCTAAATAAGGGCCATCCTGTCCGGTTATTCCGGTTATAAGAGCTCTTTTCATCACACAACAATTCCCTCAGCTGCCTAAAACACCTAAACACCTCAGCCACCTAAACACCCCAGAATACTGCCAGACGGGGAGAAGGACGGTTTAAAATAGTTTCTATGGTGCGATGGTGGTGTTGGAAAGCGTATTCTGCAGACCAAGCTCATTACGAATTGGTGGTTTCCCAGCGGAAATTATTTAAAATTCTGGCACTATGGTAGGGACATGAGAAGCATCGGCAGTGAATGTGACAACTATTTGTCCCTGCTGTGTTGCATCATGAAAAAAATTGATGGAAAGATTTAAATAAACCGCTTCTCTTAAGTTGCTATGAAGAGCACCCCTCCTCAATTTTCCGGAAAATATGTCGCTTTCTTAGATGATCAAATCATTGCTTTTGGAAAAACAACGTTGGAAGTGTATCAAAAAGCTAAACAACTCTACCAGCAGAAAATGGTGAGTTTGCTGTACGTTCTCACGAAACGAGAGATGGTTACACTTCTATGAGATTTGATTACCTCTTTTTCGAAGGAAAATTTACACCATTAGATTAAAAATGACCCTCTTCACCCTCCATTACCAGCCTAAGAACGAACAACAGCTCTTCGGCCAGGATAAAGCCGTGGCGGAACTCAAAGATTTCATCTTCAACTACAACAATAAGCCGCAGCGGGCCGCCCTTCTTCTGGGTCCGATTGGCACGGGCAAAACCAGTTCAGTGTACGCCCTGGCCAAGCAGTTGAATTATGACCTGGTGGAAATCAATTCCTCTGACGTACGGAACGAGCAGGCCATAAAGACGTTTCTGGGCTCCGCCGTCGGGCAGCAATCCTTGTTCTTCCGCCCAAAAATAATTCTGGTGGATGAAGTGGATAACATCTCGGGAAGGGAAGACCGTGGCTGTCTCCCGGCCTTGCTGAAAGTGATGGAAAATTCTACTTTTCCACTGATTTTAACTGCCAACAATGTCGAGGATTCCAAATTCAAGAATCTGGCCAAGAGCTGCCAGGTCATTGATTATCATACGTTACAATATCGCACCATTGCCCATGCCCTGCGCTGGGTGTGCGAGCAGGAAAATATCGACTATGACGAAAAAGCGATCAATACCCTGGCCCGGCAGGCGGACGGCGATTTGCGGGCCGCCCTGATTGATCTACAGGTTTGTTCTCCGGATAAGAATGTTACAATGGAAGGAGTAGCCCAGCTGTCCAACCGCAAGCGGACGGAAACGATCCTGAAGGCCTTAACAATTATTTTCAAATCTTCCTCAGCCGAAACGGCCTTGCCCGCTTTAGAGAATGTCGATATGGAATTGAAGGACGTAATAATTTGGATTGATGAGAATCTGCCCAAAGAATATCTCCATCCCCGGGCCTTGGCCAAAGCGTACGAATTCCTGGCAAGAGCAGACGTCTTCCAGGGCCGGATCAGGAGGCAGCAGCACTGGCGCTTCTTAGTTTATATCAACAATTTACTGACCGCCGGAATTTCGTCAGCGAAAGTGGAGAAAAACACTAATCCGGTCCAGTACCAGCGGACGATGCGCTTTCTAAGAATGTGGCAGGCAAAAATGAAGTGGGCCAAGAAGAAAGAGATTGCCGCGAAGTTGGCCGAGGCGACCCATACGTCGGAGAAAGTGGCATATCAACAGCTGCCTTACCTGGAAGTGATTTTCCGGAAGTCGGAGGCACGGGCGATGGCCGCGCTGACTGCAGAATTGAAGCTGGAAGAGGAGGAAGTGGAATGGCTGAGAAGATAATCAGCTCAGGAAATATTTTTTTTTGATGTACTCTATGAAAGGCTTCTCGTTCCGTTCTATCTGGTATCGATCAAGTGCTGCATAATAATTCTCCAGATCTTCAACGGGAATATGCACCGGGTGATAACCTTTTTTCCAGAAGATCCAATTCATCAATAACCGTGACAAGCGGCTATTGCCATCCACAAAAGGCTGTAAGGAAATTAATTTGAGATGGACTAATGCTGCCAGTTCTAAGGGGTGTAATTTTCTCTTCTCGGCATTATACCAGCGGAAAAAATACTGAAATCCTTTCCGTGTCTCGGTCCAGGGTGGCGGGACGTACACGGTGCCCGCCAGTTTTACGTTGCGCTGCAGTTCAGCTCTGGTTTTCCCGGCAATCGAGTCGTCCACTCCCGCCAGGAGAAGAGCATGAAGTTTTTTGATAAAAGGGAGGTGGAGGGGCCCGTGGTAGGTCGTGATGGCCATAATTCCTTTCTGATGATTTTCCAATTCCTTTATGGTGGTAAGGCTTTTAATACCTTTGGGGATAAGCCCTTCCTTTAAAATCAGTGAAGTTTGACGGAGCGTTACTGGGACGCCAGCCAATTTGCTGCTGTCATAGGTAAAGCGGATGATAAATTCGGTGAGGCGCTTTTGGCTTTCTAAGGGACTGAGCCGTTGCAGTTCCCGCCGATAGGCTGTTTTTTTCTGTTCTATTTTGAACACGTCCTCGGCGGAGAGATAGCGGTATCGTGCTGGCCTAATCTCCTGTAAAAATTCTTCTCTCAGTTTTTCCAGCTTCCGGGGGGGCGGCAATTTTCTTCCCAGGTACCGGGACTGATGCGTGATCCGGCCGGCCTTCTTCAGCGTGTGCGCAAGCTTGTAGTAAGTTCTTCCTTTGACTTTAATCTTCTCCACATAGACCATGTAGGGAGTTATGGGCTACCAATATTTAAATGTTGTGGTTATGGGCTACCAAGGGTCTGCTCCGCTGCCGATGGCCGGCCCATCTGCTGCACCCTGAACGTGCCGCTTTCTGGTTCTTTCTCCAGCTGCGGTATGATGAGCTGCCGATCAAGCCGATGACCGCTCACCAGGATAGCAGTGGCGCGGCGATAAACTATAATTCTTCTCTGGTAATCTCCTGATCCTGATCAAAATCGGTATCGTATGAAACAATGGTGGAGATTTTATTTCGCTTCATGACGGCCAGATGGAGTTTGTCGTTAATGCCGATATCGAGAGGATTTTTCAGGGCATTAAACAGATCTTCCTGTATTACACCATGAACTTTGATTGCCCCCATGATGCCCCGCAGGTATTCAAAAACGTTCTTCACTTTCTTTTTTCTCAATTTATGCTGCACTTCGGCCAGAACAAGTACGGAGGTACAATGCTGCTCTCGTTGTAAAGCATTCGTAAACTCCTCGGCCCGGGGATTACTCCAACGCTCAATAAAAATATGGGCATCGATAAATTTAATCGAAGAAATCATCAGTTACCGCCTCTGTTCTCGTGAACACTATTTTCTTCCTACGGATTTCCTCATCAATGGATTTAAACGTTTCCTGGAGTGTTTTTGGTTTAAGCGGTTCAATAATAATGGTGGTACCTGTTTTTTCTATCAACACCTCTGAATCCGGCTCTATTCCGAGCTCCTCCCTCCATGATTTTGGCAGGGAAATGTTTCCGCTGTGAGTAACATGGGCTAGTGTCATTTGTTGTGATACCCCGCTGCTGGCAGCGATTGGGTACCTCTGATAATCATATCGAGCGGGGTTCACAACATTAAAAATACCCCGCCCCTTGGGGCGATTGGGATTTTTATTTTAAATCTTAAATATCAGATTTAGTATTTAAATGTTGCGGTACAAAACTAGAACCCGGAGGAAGGGATAAACTTAATAACTCTGATTAAACTCCTTATTCCATGTTCCCCACCATCCCGGAATTCACCGCTTTCTGCAAGAAGAAAGGCTTGTTCTATCCCAGCAGCGAGATCTATGGCGGGCTGGCCGGCTTGTACGATTACGGCCATCTGGGAACCAAGCTGAAAAAGAACTTTGAGAATCTCTGGCGGAACTATTTTCTGGGGCTGGATGATAATTATTTCGAGATTGAAACAGCCAACATCATGCACGAAAAGGTGTTTGAAGCGTCGGGGCACCTGAAGAATTTCATCGATCCCGTCGTGCCCTGCTCGAAATGTGCCTGGAAGGAACGGGCTGACCATTTCATTCAGCAGCAGCTCCAGAAAAAAGCGGAAGGCTTTGCTCCGGAAGAATTAACCGGCATCATCCAGAAGAACAACCTGAAATGCCCGCAGTGTAAATCCGCCCTGAAACCAGTCGCCGTCATGAACATGATGTTCCCCGTCCAGATGGGGATCGGTTCTACCGGGAGAGCATTCTTACGTCCGGAAACGGCCCAGTCACCGTACGTCAATTTTAAGCTGCAATACGAGCTCCAGCGGAAAAAGATGCCCTTGGGATTAGCGTTGATTGGGCGGGCCTATCGCAATGAGATCTCGCCCCGCAATCTGACGCTGCGCCAGCGGGAATTTACCCAGGCGGAGCTGCAAATCTTTTTTAATCCAAAAAAGATCAATGAACATCCGCAATTTGAAGCGGTGAAAGATTATCAGCTAAGGACGCTGCTGGTAGGGGACAGGGGAAGTGGAAAGGCCGTGGAGAGAACGGCACAGGATTTATTACAACTAGGCTGGCCTAAATTCTACATCTATCATTTGGTGAAAGTGCAGCAATTCTATCTGGAGCAGCTTCATCTTTCTCCGACCCAATTCCGCCTGTCTGAATTAAGCACGCAGGAGAAAGCATTTTATAATAAATATCACTTTGACATCGAAGTAGAGCTCGCCGAGCACGGCTTTACCGAAGTGGGCGGTGTCCATTACCGGACTGATCATGATCTGTCGGGGCATCAGCGCCTGTCAACGCAAACCATGGAAATCCTCGATGAAGCTACGGGAGAAAAGTTCATTCCGCACGTGCTGGAATTATCTTTTGGCGTCGATCGGAATGTCTATGCCCTGCTGGACGTGAATTATGAATACAGCAAGGAAAGGGATTATGTGGTGCTGCATCTGCCGGAGAAATTGACGCCCTATTTCTGTGCGGTCTTTCCGCTGGTGAAGAACAAGCCGGAACTGGTGGCGAAAGCAGAAGAAGTGTATTCAGCAGTGAAGCAGAAATTTTCCTGTTATTATGATGAAAGCGCGGCAATTGGCCGGCGCTATGCCCGGGCTGATGAGCAAGGCGTTTTTTACAGCCTGACCATTGATTTTGACAGTTTGCAGGATCAGGCGGTTACGATCCGCAACCGGGACACGACCGTGCAGGAACGGGTGAAGATCACCCGGCTGCTGCAGCGGTTGGAAGAGCTGTATCATCGCTGGCAGTAGTACGCACTCGTACGCTCCCCGCAGGCCAAATGATCAGGGAGGGATTCAGGGGATAACGAGTTTTTCCAGCGCAAATATTATATAATCTGGGCAAAATACCTTCCTTATGGCCAACAAACGAGGTTCCGTGGTACTCTCTTTCATCCTGCTGGTCATGATCATTGGCGGGCTCTCGACCGGCTATTTTTTAGTGAAGAATGAAGAGCTTAAATTAGTGTTGCTGCTGCTGGTGGCGGTCATCGGCTTGATCGGCACGCCCATCATTATTTTCCAACTCGTGGGCAAGGCGCGGAAAATACGGAAAAGGTTAAAACAGATTGAAACATTAATCCCGGTAGAATCTCTGGAAACGCTGAAAGACAAATACTTGGAAATCTATACCCTCTACCTGAAACTGCCGGAACGGGATAAGCAGAACTTTTATGGGCGGGTGACGCAGCTGCGCGAGAAACTGGAAGGGCAGCTGAAAGCCGAGAAGAAATTACAGCTGCTGCTGGAGCACGACGCCGGAACGCTGGAGCAGCAGCAACAGCAGTATGAGGAAATGAATTTACTGTATGAGAAATTGCCGCTTAAAGTGCAGGAGAAATATTCGGTAGCACTGACGCAGCGGAAAGAAGAGCTGGAAGGAGGACCGGGCTTGGTAAAGTAAAAGTTTAAAAAGAGCTACGCCGTTCTGGGCAGTATGAAAAAAAAATTGAAACGGGAAGAAAAACAGGAAGCCGCCAAAAACCGGCGCCTGGACTTGTTTCTGCAGCAGCTGCAGATTGTCGAGGAAAAACGAAAACAGATTGTTGAGTATGTGGAAAACCTGGCGTTAGAGACGTTGCAGCAGAAGACGCCGCCGCGGTTGAGGCTGAAAGGGGTCTGAAGAAAAAAGATTTTTGGGGTTAAATTTATATAGTTCTCGGTATTCCAAAAAGGATATGGCTAAACCAATAGAACCAACACCAACATTGAAAGGAGAGGCAGCAATACAATTCCTGAAAGACGTCTTTGAAGAACAAAAGAATCCTTCGCCTGAGAGAATAAGATTGCTGGAGGAAGCATCGAAGATAAAGTTTAAAGTAATGGGGACTTCAGAAGATCAAAGTGCATAAAGATTGTTCCTCTTCCTGTTTGCCTTGGGAAAGTTTTAAATCCCAGCTTTTTATAAAAATCAGCAGAGTTCCCTTTTGCATCAACGGTAACAAATCGGCATCCAGCTTTATCCCGATGAATCTCTTTTGCTTTCTCTATAGAGAATAAGACCAGCTGTCTTCCCAATCCTCGTTTTAGAAAGCAATCATCAACACACAATCTCCCTATTTTTAATGCTGGTAAGGAGGCGTAACAAATTTCCTTTTCCTGGAAGAATTCTTTGAGGTCACCCTCCAAATTAATCTTATCATTCAGGAGAGTGACGTACGAAACCAGCTGACTTCTGTAAAACCACAAAAAAGTAACTGATAAGCGCAGCTTCTGATTCTGGAGCGCATCTTCGATAAGAAAGTCAACTAAATCCTGTTCGTAAGAAGTAAAACCAGTGACAATGTGCCGTTCATTAATAATCTCTATTTTTACCTCTTCAGGCTTTATCGGTTGAGCTTTCTCACTCATTTGCTTACCTTCCATCACGGCATCCTCTTCAGCGACTTCAGCAGATAATTCTCTTTTCCTTCCTCCGCTTCAATTTTTCCTTTCTCCGGCTTTATCACCACCTGCTTCTTCTCCTGCCTTTTTCCAATATCCACCAGTTTATCCGCTTCCTGCTTAATCGTCAGGTAGGCCGTATCCATCTCCTCGTCCATCAACTGCTGGGGCTTCCACTGCAAGGGCAGATTGTCCTTCTCCCGCCGGGGGATGATCTCCAGGGCGCCATGGGGAATCTTTTGCCCGGCCGGAATGCCATTCTGAATAATCACGTTCGTGCCCTGTGCCCCCAGGCTTTCAAACACAGCAATGCCAACTTTATTGGCGACCGTCGCGCACTTGGCCAGGATTTCATCGGGAATCATCTCCAGGATGGTAAAATGCTCTTTGGTAAAGATGGTAATCTGTCCCGGAGTGAGAGCGGTTTCCTTGACGGCAATAACCACCTCACTGTCCTGATAGAGGATGCCGTCGTTCCGTTCCAGCAAGTCGCAATAGTCGCATTTCATGGGTTAAGTGAGTTTAAGTGAATAATTTGGCGATGTCGTCAAGGCTGATGCCTTCCTCTTTTTCTTCCCGCTTCTTTTCAGGCTTTTTGCTCTTGCCTTTTTCAGCAGCTTCCTGCGGTTGTTCTTCCTTACCCGGCTCTTCCGGTTCCGCTTCATCCTCTTCTTTCTCCCTTTCACCCCCCTCTTTCTCTTCTTCCGCCTTTTCCTCCTTTCCCGACAGCGGTTCTTCCTTCCCCTGTTCTTTCCCTTTTTCCTTTTCAGGAACTGCCGCCTTTTTCATTTCCGCCCGCACCACTTCCTTCTTCACGCCCAGCAATTCATTCAATCGTCCCTCGACGACCTGCTGCACTTTTAGCCGGATATTGTTATCCAGCAACTTTTCTTCCCAATTCAGTACTCCGTCTCCTTCCTTGCGGGGAATGACGTGGACAATGAAATGCTGTGCTTTCTGCCCGGCCGCCAGGCCATTGGCCACAAAGACGTTGGTGCCGCCTGCTTTCAGTACTTTCAGCAAGACTTGAGAGAGATATTTAGAAACCAGGAACAAGTGCCCGATTTCCTTTTCAGGAACCTGAGGCATAATCGCGTAATGTTCCTTGGGCAGCAGCAGGATATGGCCCGGTACAGCCGGATTGATGTCCATGATGGCGAGGCTCTGCTCGTCCTCATACACTTTCTTGGCGGGAACCTGTCCCGCGACAATCTGGCAGAAGATGCACTGCTGCTTCTGAAATTCCCGCAGCTCTTCGGGCGACATGCTTTTCAGCTTTTCCTGCAGGGCTTGCTGCTGTTCTGCGCTCATTTCGGGCATGAAACGGGGAGAGGCAGAAAGTTTATAAAAGTATCGAGAATCTTGAAATTATTAATTTATTTTGAGTATTCTTTGCGAATGAGTGGATGTGGACAGGGTAAGTAAAGAAAACCGCGGCGATGATATTTAACATTAGGTTTAACCAGAAGTTTTATATAGTTGGCCACGTTCTGTTAACAGTAAAAGGATCGTAGATGGCGAAGCCACAAGTCATTGATATTGATGAGCATGCCTTGTTACGAGCAGAAGAGCGGGGCCGACAATACGGCCTAAATTACATTGAAACCAACGAGAGAATATTTAGTACGGTAAAACGGGGAGGGCTGGCCAAAAGAAAACATCTGTCGAAGACGGGAAAGACCTATTACCACTACTTTCAGGATAATGTGGCGTTTTATGTCATTGGCCAAGAAAAAGAGTATCAGGAATACATGAAAATATTAATTAGAACAATAATCATTGAAGAGGGGAGGGAATAACTATGCCCGCCAACCAACGACTCTGTTTCAACTGCAACCTGCCGATGAAGAGGGCGTTAGTTCGCTATAAACATCTGGAGCTAGAAGCGAGGGAGTGTCCACAATGCCAGGAGAGGATCTTTACGGAAGATTTAGCGCTGAAAGCAGCAGCCCAGTTAGAAGCCCAGCGATTAGAATCAGAATACATCAAACATCCCATCAGGATTGGCCATAGCTGGGGCATAACGTTTCCCCGAGAAATAGTAAAAGTATTTGGCTTTGACAGACCGAAAGCATTGGTGCGCCTGCATCCCGATGTAGGGAAAGGAAAAATTGAGATTTCTCTGCAATATAGACAATTGCGTTGATTATGTTACTTTGATACGCAATTGTCTATCAGGAAATTGCGCTGGATACAATGTCACTAAATTAGCGCAATTGACTATAGACTCATAAATACTCCTTTACATTCCTAAATTCCATTTTGACAAATTTTCGGAACTCCAGCTCCCGCTCTTGTACTGCCATCAGGGCCAGCTGTACATGAGTGCTGCCTTTGGGCAGCTGAAATCCGGCCAGAGCACTTAAATAATTCAACTGCTGTAACGCCGCGGCCCGGGCCAGAATGGAGGCAGCCGCCACTTCCACATACTTAGATTCCGCTTTTTCTTCCTGAATATCGCCGACAGTACAGCCGGGAAATTTGTCCACCACCTGCTTTCCTCCGCCCAGATCAGCGGCGCAGTCTTTATGGAGCTTATTGAGCAGTTCAGTAACCTTACCGGAATGATTATATTCTTCCGGCAGAATGCTTTTGATTTCACACTGAACAATCTTCTTAATTTTCTCCGCTAAGGGTAGTATCTCTTCATCGCTGAGTGTCTTGCTATCGGCAACTCCTAACTCCTGCAACTGTTTCCTCATCTCATCATTGGCTCGGACGGCGGCGACCACCAGGCCGCCAAAAGTATCTCCTTTCAATGATTCATCGCTGCCGATGATCCAGCCGGTTTCCTGGCGGAACAGTTCGGGCCGGACTTTCTCGCCGATATGCTGCTGCTCTAAGAATTTTGCCACTTCTTTCACTTCCGGCGGGCGGCCCTGCACCAGCAGCTTGCCGGAAGTGTACAAAGTGATGGTCACAGCGCCTTTACGCAGGCGCAGCTGTTCATGGATGGTTTTAGCTTGCTCTTTGACGAAGCCTTTTTTGACGAGCTTTTCTACATTCTCTTTGGTGACGGCGGTGAAGACGGTCATAGTGCCCAAAATCCAACTCCCTGTCGTTTTAAGGTGAAATTTTCCTCCTGGCGGTCGAAGGTGATAATGTGGTCTTATACTTAAAATGAAAAGTCATCTTAAAATATCCACGCTTCCTTTCCCGGAACTTTCGCAAACGCCGGTCTCTGTTGTAAACATTTCTTTTTGGCTTC
This sequence comes from archaeon, assembly GCA_023265925.1. Classification (GTDB taxonomy): domain Archaea; phylum Nanobdellota; class Nanobdellia; order Woesearchaeales; family GW2011-AR9; genus JAHFRS01. Next base: position 33,415 of record JAHFSD010000004.1, on the reverse strand, counting down.
CTTGAATACGGCATTAAAACTCTTAGCGTGGCAGACTACTTTGCTCCCGCAGATGGCAACCCATTCCCCGCTATATGGCCCCAAGTCCAAATCAAGAAAAGCTTGATATTCCGGGTCTTCCATTCTGGAAAGAAAAACTCCTGAGGATTTAAATGTTTCGATGAGAAATCAATCCCGTAATCCCCAATGATTTAAGTAATTCAGTGGTATGATTCTTAAATTGGAAGGAAATTGGGCTGGGTATCCCGACGTTCCTGACTGGTTTAAAACTCCCCCAGCCTTTTCTGCTTCTTCGCTTCCAGGATATCTTTATACGGCTGCCATTTCCTGCGGAACAGCTGCGCATGCTGTTCATGATGCTTCTCCAGGAAATCCTTGGTCTTGGGATCATGCAGGTAGCCCGAGCCAAAGTCAATCCCAATTTCTGCTTTCAGGTGATCAATGTGCCGGTCCCGGATCACTTTGGCTATAATCGATGCGGCGGAAACCACGATATGATTCACATCCGCTTTATGCTCTACCACCAACTTCGCCTTTTTCTGCGCTGCCACACTTAACCGCTCATAGAGGTATTCTTTATAGGCCTGAAGATTAGGACTGGGACAATCCACAATGGCTTGATCCGGATCCAGTTCTGAAATCAATCGAGCAGTTGTGTCCGCTTCCAGCCAGTTAAGATTGGTGCCTTCGTCCGTCAGCGATAAGTCAATGGCATCGGGCTCAATCACTTCAATGCGGAAATCGTGCACGAGTTCCCGGATGCGTTCAAACAATTCTCCCCGGGTTTCCACGCTCAGCAGTTTACTGTCTTTCACGCCCAGCCATTCCAATTTCTGCTGGTCTTCTTCTTTGAAGGCTAACGCCGCCATGACCAGGGGGCCGATGATCGGGCCGCGGCCAGCTTCATCGATGCCGACGATGACTGTTGGTGCTTTTTCCATCCCAGGGATTAGGGAGAAGTCTCTTTAAAAGGTTTACGAAAAATGGAGACCTACTGAGCAGTATCACTGTATGAAAAAAAGAATGACAAACAAGAGGACCATCATAATTGTCGCGATAACAAAATCTCTCTTAATAGCAGTGATAAGCAGGCTTAGGCTAATCAATAGTTGGGAAATCTGAATTATTTCAATCATGGGAAAAACTGGTTAAAGTGGCCCTAATATATTAAGCTTTCCTACAACCCAAAGGCATCGGTAAACTCCCTCATCCTGCGGAACTCTGATAAAAATCCTAACCCTTTATCGCTAATCACCACGGTCTTCACTGGCGCCTTTTTCTTGCGCACCATTTCCTCTTCCACCGTCACTAAGCCTTTCTCCACCAATTCTTCCAGATAATTGTTGAGCAGCTTGTGTGACAGGTTCGATTTGTACATCAGGTGCGTCGGCTTAATGCGTCCGCCCTTGTTCTGGATGGCAATCAAAATGTCAAATACCAATTCCAGGCGTGATCGGCGTGTGCTCATTTTGAGGTTGTGCTGCTATAGGTCACTAACAGGCCCAAAAAGCCAATGAGTTGAAAGATTTCTCCTACCACATAAAGGTTCTTGGCCAGGAAGACAAACACGAAAAAGAGGTTGGCCACTAAAATGAACAGGAAGGAATACATCACTTTCAGCGTGTTGGCATTCGTGGTATTCAGGTAATTCTTGTAGTAATTCAGGACAATCAGCCCCAGCAGGACCATGCTGGTCAGGTGGAAGACCACATATTTAAGGTTGGCCACGACGGAAATCAGCAGGACCAGATAGACAAACAGCGCGATCTGGGTCACTTCATCATATTTCTTCAGTCGCTGCCGCGGTTTCTGGGAAATGAAGTAGAGCAACAGCCAGGCTCCTAACAGCGGGACCATCTGCAGAAAGTAGCCACCACGATAAAAAATCCAGGAAAACCTTAGGCGTGGCCCAGCTAACGGCCGAAAGACGTCAGCAGCCACGTCCCGCACCGGCGTATAATACACCACAATATTAGTTACAATCTTAAAGCCTAAGCCCAGGGCGACGAGAATGAAAGCGAAGGCAAAGTAGGCATAACGGCTCTCCTGGTTGAAGCGGTAGAGTTTGTAGCTGTAGGCAGCAATGAGTAAAGCCACTATCAGGCTAATAAGCTCAAACAGCACGTCCCAGCCGCTGAACCAGCCCGGCGTGGAAAACAGTTGAAAGGGCATATTCTAGCTCCTCCCGCCTGGATTTAAGTACTTTTAGGTACTACAGTATATAATACTCTGAAGTAGTAAAGCTGATTTTTGCCCATTTTTGTTAATTTTTGGCGGAGAATTTAACAGCCTGACGGTGATGTGGCTGGTGGAATGGAGAGGTTGGAATGGCCAACTTGGCGTGGTGGTGAGGGTGGGTTAGAGAGGTTAATGGGGAAAGGTAAGTCCTACCACCGTAAATTTATTCCAGCGGCACATTGCTCCACAGCGTCCATTCTTCGCTCGGCGAGTAGCCGCCAAAGACAAAGTAGGGCGGCTCGTTCTGCCCAAATGAACCATAGCCAACCTGGTTCCAGTTTCTTTTTCCCGGACTGAGGCCCGAGCCGGCGCCGTAGACCGGACTGCCAAACAGGCGCCAGGTCTTCATCACGCTGTGGAACCCGGAAACGTCCGTCGTATAATCCGCTCCCGGCTCGACAATCATCTCGCCCTTATAGCCTTTCTTCTTGAGCAACTGTACCATCTCTTTAATAGGGGCATTGCCTTCCCCTGGCGCTAAATGATCGTCATGGTAGCCGTAATTATCGTCCAGATGGACGTGGCCCAGGACATCAGCATCAATCATCTTCCCTAATTTTTCCAGCATCCATTTATTGTATTCGGCATCATTTTCCGCGATACTTTTTTTGTCATCCGCGACCCAATACTTCCGCCACATGTTCAGATGGCCGGTGTCAAAGGTGGAGGTAATATGTTCCCGCGCTTCTTTTCGGGCCTGCTCTTCCGCCATGCCGTGCTGCTGCTTCAGCCGTTCGACCATCCGGTCCCGGCTGCCGTGAACCAACTTGATCATTTCATCGGGATGGGCACCGTAACTTTCCGGGAAAAGGTTTTCCATCGCAATCGTCAAAGGCTTTTTTAATTTCCCTTCTTTCTGCAGCTTGTCGCTGTGACGCATCGCGTTCATCGCCGATTCGGCATAGGCATCACAGGCTTCCCGAAAGGCATAGGTTTCGGCACTTTCGACGTATTTTGCCCGCTCTTCCTGCTCCTGCGCCTGGGAATACTGGGAAGAGGCTGCTTCCTGTGATTGCTCAATTGACCGCCGTAAATGCCTTAATTCTCTATCGATGATTTCTGTTGGAAATTCTGCCTCCAGGGGAACAAGACCACCAGCAAGAGCTTTGGCCTGCTGCTTTAATTTCCATTTCTCTTCTTCAGAAGTTGCTTGTTCAATCTGTTCGTAGAACGCCTTCGCTTTTTTAAGCTTCTTAATGCTATCGACATATTCATCATAATTCCCCCCATAATAAAGCGCCCAGCCGCGGCTGTTAGCGGCACTGGTTTCCATCGCCGCAATGATATACGCTTCTTCCGGCCGAACGACAATTTCCTGTTCTGATTTTGCATTCTTAAACCGAATCCAGGGAGACTGGTCAAACTTGTCATCAGCAATTTTTCCGCTCTTCCATTGCTTCCACATCTGCCTCGCCAACCCCGTTTTCTCTTTAGCTTCGTCTTCCATTTCTTTCCAGCCCATCTGCTGTACTTTAAATGAGCCGCTCTCTTTATCGTATTGGGGAATTCTTCGGGCAGGCTCAATTTTATTTCCCAGATAATCAATGTAATCGCCGGGATTTACCCACTGGCCATTGTCATCCTGATACGGCTTGCCGCTTTTTTCCTTCCAATATTCATCCTCTTCATTATAGCGCTTCCAGACGGGGCGGGCAACTTTCTGGTTTTTCTTTGCTTCCTGAATAACCCCACCCGTTCGGGAATCGACGACACGATACGTTGTCCGGCCTTCCTCATCTTCATACATCCGAAACTTGTCTTTCCATTCCGGATCCTGCTTATTCCATTCCGCATCAACCAGGGGACGATGAAACTCGCCGGTATGCACCACCACCGGACCGCCCTGGCCCACATCAGAAGCAAATTCAATCGCCCGCCTGATTTCCTGCACCGAAAAATTCTTGCTTTCTTTGGAGAAATTTCCCTGCTGATTTTGCCCGGCCAATCCATACACTCCAACGGTAGCGTGCGTGGTAAAATCGACCTTGTTGGCAGCAGCAATTTCCGTCAAGGCGGCCCGTTGCTTCCTGCCGTACATCTCCGGCGTTTGTCCCTGCCCGGAACCTTTCCCCGCACCGGTAAACACAAACTCCATTTTCTTGATGCCGGGACGGAGCTTAGCCTGAATGGCATGCACGTTAGGCACCGGACCGAGACCTAAGCTTTGCCCCAAATCGCCAATGCCTACTCCAACGTCATTCGTGGTATTATCATGGGGAGTAGAATGCCCGTATTCCCGGTCCATGGGCATCTGGTAGCCCGTGCCAAATTCGACCATGGGAAAGGAAGAGAGTAGAGGTATATAAACGTTGACCGACAGATTTATATACTTTTATATGCTTTTATACAAAATGAGAGAGGTGCGGATAAATATTGCCTATAAAAAATTGCCCTCTGAAAAGTGGGACGATAGTGAAAAGAGATCGTTTCACATCATTGACCGAATGCAGCTACGGGGCATCGGCATTAACAATATTAAAGATGCTGTTTCTTACGGAGCAAAGAAACTCCGTGAGGATGGAAGCATCGTGGCCGAATATCGGTGGTATAAAGTGGTCTACCGTGAATTTAATCTCGACCAGTTTAAAAAAATTTACCCCATAACCTTATTATTTGCCGAAGATGAAACTTAAAAACCAGCCAGCCAAAATCCCTTGCCCTTGTGGCGGATTTATCGAATGGAAAAAGGAGCGAGTAACACAGGACGGTATCGACTGCGGAATTTTGGATGTTGAAATATGCACGAAATGCTTTACGCAATATTTACCAGAAGAATCTATGTTGGTCGTGGAAGACAAACTCAAGAAGGCCGGATTATGGGGGGTGGAACGAAAAGAAATTAAATTCTGGAAAACAGGAAATTCGGTTATGATTAGGCTGCCTACGAGGATTGTTAAAAAGTTAAACCTCACCAGTGTTCAGAAAGGCTATCTTCATGAAGAAGGAAACCATAAATTAGTGATTGAGATTTGAACTGATCTACTCAAAAATATTTATGAACCGTAAATTCTGTCATCGTCCTTTATACCAATCCTTTTCCCGTACTTCGATTCCTTTCTTGTACAAGGACTGCAATTCCATCCCCACCTGCTGCGTCAGAGACGCAGCCCGGGCCGTTTCCTGCGTGAAAGAATATTTCCCTTCATCTGCAGCCCGGAACTTCTCTTCAATCGCGCCGGTAAGATATTCCGCCCGGCGTACATCTTCCCGGCTGAGGTAGCCTTTTTCTTCCGCTTCACGGCGGATGCCGGTCACTTCCTGATACAACTGCTCGACCGGCCTCTGGCTCAACCGTGCGGTGTAATCCACATCTAACGGCCGGCCGGGACGCAGGCCATATTCCACGTTCTGGGCCTGCTGGGCTATGAGCTGTTCCTGTGCAACCGTTTCTTCCAGTGACTCCCGACGGCCGCGCCGAGAAACAGGAACTTCTGCCGTTTCTTCTTTTTCTTCACTTTCCGCTGTTTTCTTGTCCTTCAGCCCTTTATGGACTTTCAGCAGCACTTTTCCCTCTTCGCTCAGCCCTTCCAGCTCTTCCTTGGCCACTTCCGGGATCGGCACTTTCTCCTTCCACTTCTGACGCTCGTCCAACTCCTGTTCGCTTTCCCGGATGAGTTTCTGCGCTTCCTCAATTTCCTGCTTTTTCTTTTTTTCCAATTCCTTCAGCTGCCTGATCCGCTCTTCCGGTGGAAGACCTTTCAGTTCATCTTTAGTCATAGATGTGAAGAGAAGAAGAGAACTATAAAAACCTTTACCACGCTACCATCCGGTGCGCCTTCTTGAAATTATGGAAGACGCCCCAACAGATGCCCCGAATCATGCCGGGAGCATTGATTAATTTTTCAATCACTGCCTGCCGACGCTGCTGTTCCGACTGAACTTCCTTCCTGGAAACCTTGACAGCCTGCTGCACTTTTTTTGGCGTGTAAAAATCGCCAAAAAAGCGTTCCAGCACCGTCTTTTTCGGTTCCGCTGCTTTTTCCGGAGGCTTTTTTTCTCCCGCCATGGAAAGGCCGGCCGATTCCTGATAATAATGATCTAACTCATCCCCCAGGGAAACCATCGCTTTATACACTGATTCGGAGACTTCGCCCATCAAAAACATGGTTTCATCTTCCTTAAGCTTATGGTACCTCTGTACTTCTTCATCCGACCAGCAGTAGATGCGCAGGTTCATTTCAAACCGGCCGATGTGCACCGGTCCGCGCTGATAGCCTTCCTGCTGTACTTTTAACTCCGGCCTGGTGCGGTAGTTAAACGTCGCTAAAATACAGCCGCTCATTTTTTTTTCGTCATCGCGGCGGCGGGCCAGCACTTCGATATCCAGCAGGCTGCCTTCAAAGGCGGAAACCAGGTCTGCCTTAGTCATGCTCCCTTCTTTCATGTGCAGGCGGGAGACATGGCGCAGATAGGGCTTGATCCAGTTGACGTACATCTTGATGATGTCAAAATGCTGTCGCAGATAGGCCAGCTGGAAGCGCCGCCTGTTTTTATGCTCCTGATGTGTTCGTTTTCGCCATTCCTGATATTGGGTTAAATGGCGCAGCAAGACGCGCAGCACGTTGCGGTTAAAATTTTTTTCCAGGTTGTTGACGTGTTCTTCGAGTTCAGTCTGGTTACGAAACGGCGGCGCATCAAAAAACAAGTCTGGCAGGGTAATGAACTCTAATTCCCGCGCCATGCCATAGACCGAAGCGGCGCTCTTTCCTCCCCCCTGCACTAAATCAACAAAAAAACCTTTCAGGGTAATCTCATCGCCTTTCTTGCGCTGCTCCACTGGCTTGGTAAGCTCTTCTTCCACGGCCTCATAATATTTCAGCCGCTCGTCAATGATGCGTAACTCGCGCACCATCTGGAACAATTCTTTGACCATCTTGCCGATCGTGGCTAAAAAGGTAGATACCCGATCCTGCTGCGCGCCTAACCTTTGCTGGGTCACGCCAAAAAAAGCCGAATTTTCCGCAGCGGCAAACGAATCCTCTAATTTTTCAATGATCGGAAAATTTTCCTTTAACACTTCCAGCACCCAGAAATAGGGCTCTTCCAAACTTAAATCATAGACTTCCCAGGACATCGTGTAGAATTTCAGGGGCACAGGAAAACCGGTCTTGCCATGCTGCCCCTTCAGGATTTCCCGTACTTCTTCCTGAAACCCATGTTTCTTCAGCAGCTCTGACTTATAGTCCGGCGGGTGATAAAATAAATCCTGTGCCATGTTACTTTAATAGCTTATCAACCTTCCTGGGGCTCCATCCCTGGCTGACTAAGCGCTGCCGGAGCTGTTCCCGGGACAGTCCCCGTGCCCGGCCCTCTTCGATGTATTCTTTCGCGGGAGCATATTTCTTCTGGCCCAGCAGGGAAAGTATAATGACGCCAATGACCGCCACGACGACGAGCGAGCCGATCAAGTACCAGATCCAGGGGGGAAAGGGCAACTGCTTTTTCAGCGGCAGTTTTTCTTCACATTGCAGCGTCACGGGATTACAGCCTGCCGAACAAACGTCCAGCGTCGTCCAGCTCTTGCCATCATAGCCGCATTGCTGCAGCTGGTTGCCGGAACATTGTTTGGCAGTGGGACTGCATAACTGAGGTGGCGGTGTTGGTGGCGTGACGGGCGGAGGAGGCGCCTGACAGATGCGTTGCGTTTCCGGCTTGGGCAGGGGATCGATTTTTGTTGTTGTGCCGGCAAGCTTGTCACACTGGTCAATACGGTTACAGCTTCTGCTCTGTAAGTTATTTTGGCAGAGCGACCAATCGCCACAGAGCCAGTTGTACTCGCACGTTTTGGCAGCAGTAGTAAGGAGCAGGGTAAACGCCGTTTTCTGGGTTATGCCGGCACCGCTGGCCGTTACCGTTACATTATATGCTCCCGCTGCCGCCAGAATTCCCGGGGTGAAGCTTAATGTCGTGGAGCAGGGTGGCAGACAGGAAGTGGGAGTGAACGAAGCGCTGGTCCCGGAAGGAAGTCCCGAGGAAGAGAACGTGATAGTCTGTGGTGTACCGGCACTAAGTTGAACATTGACGGTATTGTTAATGGCGGTGCCGGCCGCCGCAGATTTATCGCCGCCATGGGAGAGTGTGAAGTTTAATGGAGCATAGACGCGCAGGTCAAACTTGGTTGATTTGGTTATTCCCGCAGCGGTGGCATTGAGCATGATTTTATGTTCGCCTAAAGCAGCGGAACCAGCTGCTGCCAGCGTCGCATTCGTCGAACAGGGAATGGTACAGTTCTGCGGTGCAAAGGAAGCGATAATTCCTGCCGGCAGATTAGAACCGCTGAAATTGACGAGCTGTCCATTTCCGGAGGTAAGGGTGGTCGTTAACGTGCTGATGACGGAAGAGCCATTCGTGACCGATTTATCCCCATCATTACTGAGAGAGAAATCGAACCCAGCCGGGGAGGATGGAGGAGTTAGAGAGATATTTACAATCAAATCAAAGGCAGTTGTTCGGGTGATGTTGCCTCCTTGTGCTTGCACCGTTACAGGAAACGTCCCATTGGGAGTGGAAGAGGTAGTGGTAATGGTTAATAGAGATGAGCAGCTAGGCGAGCAGGAGCTGGGAGTGAAGCTAAAAGTGGTAGCTGGTGGCAGCCCCTGAAGATTAAAATTAATTGCTTGCGGAGTGGCACCAGCAACAATGGTGGCAGCAATGACATTTGTTATAGACGAGTTTTGTGCCACAACCTTCTTTCCCTCACTGGAGAGAGTGAAGGAAAATGGTGTTCCACCACCTGTTCCGTTCCCACCCGTTCCAGGACCGGAAGGCTGTGATGGAAGTGTTATTGGAATAGTGGTGGCATTGAATGCCCGCACACTTATATTTTGTCCATTGAGAAACGACACAGTTAAATCAGGAGCATTATTTAAATCTAAATATACTGGCGTTGTTTCACCGGGCATAAGCGTATCCAGCAAGAAATAAGATTGGGGTTCTTGTTGAGTAGCTATCTGAAAACTGTACCTATTTTCACCAACTTTAAACAATTTAAATAGGTACGCATAGTTGACACCTTCTTCACTTTTCCCATTATCAGTCTTCCCAGTAATAGTAAGAACTACCCCTTTCTCATCAGGAAGAGGCGGTGTGAAAATAATTGTTCCATTGTGACTCAAATCAATTGTGCTTCCTGATTGTGGAGTAAATTCCTCAGTACCTACAAGTATAGCTTTTCCGACTGCTGCACGGTAATTCAAAAATATGGCGATGAAAAAAATGAACACTAAGAAGACAGTTATTAAAGGTACCCACGTTTTCTTATGGTGCTGGATTTGCAGTTTTTCTTCTTTTTTCATGTTTGGACTACCTGCCGAATGGAGACATCTGTCCCACCAGCAGTAATTTTTTCAACTTTAATTTTGACGAGAACGCCGTCGAGATTGACAATCTTTATATCACCGGAGGCAAAGGGTCGAGAAAAGATCGTATTTTGAGCAGAGTCGAGGATTAATGTTGTTAAGTCTATAGTTGCAGAAACACCCTGAAGCATATAAACTGGACTTGTTAACGATGTTATAAATTTTATGTGGTCTTTCTCAGCTAAATTTTCTAACGAAACCATGATGGCATCACCATTATCGGGCAGGTAAGCTTGTCTCCGTACTACCATACTCACATTCACCGGCGCACTTTCATTCATCATCAGTCCCTGCCGGATAAATACAACCCGGTCATGCAATATTGCACTGCCATTAAATATTCCCGTACTGATTTGCTGCACATTCACAGGCAAAGACGCTCCCACCGGATATCTGCGGAAGCCAAAGTTCTCTAATTTCTGTCCTGAGGCAACGGGCATGAAGAATAACGGCGGCATTCCACCCGCCGGAGAACTGACATTAAATACTGGTTCCCGATGGTTGATAATCTCATTCACAAAACTAAACCAATCTTTATGGATGAACGGCGTGGTTGTAGTTGTATTAATGCTCAGTAACCTTCGGATAAAAACCTGCTTATTCTCATCCTTCTGTTGATTGGATTCAAAAACGTATTTACTTCCCTCAACCGGCACCACGACAGTGGGATTAGCCTCTGCTTCCTGAACACCAGCAGCATTACATATTCCTGCAGCAGTGGTGGACGCATAAATCTGCGGGAAGCATAAGCGCAGGCGCTTAGTACCAATCTGCACCCAGTTGGTGGTGGTCAATTCTGTCATGTATCCGGTAAATGGAATCACTGTCAATAATTCTGTTCCTGTGGAGAGTTCTAGCTTGGTGGTTGCATAATTGATGCGTACCTTGAGCTCACCCGTTGGTAAGGTAAAGCGGATTTCCGACGTGGTGACCACGGTCGGTGTAAAAGTCTGTGTTCCATCTAATGTCGAGACCCTCATCCGGTTCAGGTTAAAGGAAAGCGCCTGGTTGCTGTTTTCATATCCCATCAGGTAATATTGCCCATTGAGATGGACGGCAAACTTCTTCCCACCCACAAAGGTTTGGATGAACTCAGCATTGTACTCCCGCGATTGTGTCTGGGAACTTGAAACATCGTACAGGCGGAAGATGGACACTTGTTTAATCAGTTCAGGAAGGGTGAGGACGGTATGATAATTGAACAAAGCATTATTCAGAACGACCGGCTCACGGAATGAAAGAAGTTGGCCCTGATAGTTCGGCGTAGTGATAGTCAAAGAAATATTAAACACATTTTCATCGAATTGGTAGACCGCGTCATTGGCCCGTACCACGCCAAAGGCAGGATTAGTTATTGTCACGGGAACCGTTGACGACATGCTGGTCGATAAATCCCGATCCAACTCTACCGGCGCAATTTCTTCCGTTCGGAGGTCGGTAATTGTAAATGGTGGTGGGGGATCGCCGTACTGTCGCCGGATACTGATTTTTCCGTCCGGAATAAGAAACTCCACCAAATCCTGGCTGCCGACTGGGGTAAATGGTTTCACGCCCTCGGGAGTAAAAGCAAGGAGTGTTATACTTGGCAAAGAAATAAATTGCTGTACCGGATGTTTCAACAGGTATAACTTCCCTTCAAATTCCAGAGCTACCCTTCTTCCTTTCACCATGCTGTCAATGAAGGAATTATAATCCAGTAAAGTATCAACCGGCAGGTCTCCCGCACTTAGTTCCTGGAGATTGGACAGATTGAACAAGGACACTTGTTTCACGGAGCCTACCACATCAAATAAAAAAGCATATTTTTTTGTTCCTACCAGCCTTTTCGTAAGGTCCCCGGCTTTGAGGGTAAAGACAAAATCATCATCCTGGCATATTTTCACCTGTGTTGGATCGGCATCCATATCATCCCGGCAGACGGCAAAGGTGCCTAAATTGGCATTATTCGGATCAACGAAGCGTACGGGGCCTGCTTTAGAAAACCTGACTTCAAATTGTTCTGCTAAACTGGTCGGAACAGGATAACTTTGTGGTTTTTCTCCCGGCGCCAAAGCGCGGATGCGGAAGGTATTCTCTGCACTAAGCACTTGCACCGTAATCAAGCGATTTTGAACATTAAAGACCGGTAGAATGTTGAAAAAATAGGTATTCGTTCCCGGATAGATCTGAGCGGGAAATTCCTGCCCGGTCGCAATATGATATAATTTTAAGTTTGCTTCACTGAACTGCTCGCCTTCATGGAACAGGATAAACGATTCCCCTTGCAGTGAAATAACGATACGTTGTCCGGCAGCGAAGTTGGGGGCGAAGGTCAGGAGGGGTAAATTTAAAGGTGTCTTGTCGCTTGCGGTAATGTCGCGCCAGAGCATGACATTGACGGTTTTGGGTGTGCCTTCGGCGAAGATAAAGTTAAAGTTGTTCCCATCTATAGGTGGCTGGCTGAAACTGTTTTTGAGCAATGTGAGGGAATCAACTGTTAGAAATGGAGTGCTGGTTGTATCTTTACATAACGTTACCCTATTCGTAAATACCTCCGTTCCCTGATCACAAACGTTTAGAAAACGATAGGCCACTAACGGTTGCCCTTGAGGCTGAGCAGGAGGAAGATTAATGTTAATCTTGAAGCAGTCACCTTTTCGCAGCACGAGTTCGTAATCATTGCTGGGGCCAAGAGTACGCGCCAACGGATTTCCACAATCACCATCACCACAATCAGCCTTCCCGTCATTATCATCGTCCTCATTATTATTACAGTTTTTTTCTTGGACGGTTATGGTCGCTTCCGGACAGGCGACTTCCACATCCGGAGCGGTGAAAGGATTGTTGTCTTTTATGTCGTTACAGTCAAGATAGTTTGCACCATCACAAATTTTAGTAGCACCATCTTTCAGGACGAATTTCTGTGTCGGCGAGCAGCTGAATTCACTGGACCAGACATATTTGTTTTGCAATGAGTCGAAGGAGCAGATGAAACTACCACGTGGTTCACCTACATTTGTTACTGTGCCTGTGCCTATGCATTCTACCCACCCATTTGCATCACAGAGCCAATGTCCGCCATCACTGGGAACGGGGACTGGTCCTCCTGATGATGATGGACAAGAGAGCCAATGGTGGTTATTACCGCATTTGTTAGTAGTTAACCCTATTTCATCAATACCATAATTTTTGGGATCAGGATTTTTTAGAAAACATTCCTGTTGTCCTTCTTCTACACAGCCAACATACCGACCAATATTTGTAGCAGTGTCGTAGTATGATATACCTTCCTGTCCATCTCTCGCGTTTATAGTTGCACTCCCCACACACAATCCCGGCAGCTCGCCCCGGCAGGCAGCACAATTATCTGCCGGTTGCCATACACTGCCATCACAGACGAAATTGTCGTTGTATCTTCCAGCATTGGGAGCATTATCAACAGGAGCATTATCAACGCCTTCGCCGGCGGTGGCGGCGTTGCAGGGGATCCATTTAAACGTGTTTGAAGCGGGAGTAAAACTACAATAAGATTTGCCACTATCTTCAGTCGTGTATTTGTTTGCTTGATTGCATTCAATAACCTGATCATCTGCTGGAATTGTTCCATCAATACAAAGAAATTGTTCCCCACAGGCTTGCCATTGTGTTCCATCGCAGCGGAAATTGCCGATGACATCGTCCACTTTTGAGCAGGGGGTCCATGCCGGTGTCGCGCCGTCACAGATGAAACGGTTGTCTTCCGTGCGTCCCGAATCCAAATTGGTATTGCATTGTTCCCATACAAAACTCTGTCCACCAAAAGATTGTGCACAATACTTATTAAAGTTACTAGTCTGTCTAATCGATCCTGTTGAATAACAGTATATTCCAAGAGCATTACCAATGTTATCATCATTGTCTCCTAAACAGAATCCAGTAGTTTTTCCCGTACAACAACCAGTATAACCTGGGACTAAAGACACTCCATTCGATATATCTGTAGTGTATGTTGGAATTGTTGGCGTTGCTGCTGTACAGCCAGTAGTATCTAGACCGAACTGACCTCCAGTAGAAGCACTAACCACTTTTGCCACTGGCACATTCCCTCCCACCGCCTTCCCCACCACCTTCCCTTTGGGAAAGAACAGAACTAAAGCAGTAACCAGAAGTATAACTACAACAGCTACACCTAGCACTACCACCATCTTCTGGCCTTCCGGCCCGGTCCTCTTTTGATTCATGGGAATGGGATGAGTAAATATCCTTCTTTTTTATTTCTTGCTGTGCTGAAGATGCTCTCTGAAATCGGTTTCTAAGCTACCAACTTTTCGTTCCAGCGTTTCAAACCGCCGTTCAAACGCCCCAAATCTCTCTCCAAACTGCTGCGACCAACCTTGCTGCTCGGAAATCTTGTTTCCAATGTAAAAAGTATAGCTTAGGTTGGCCATAACGACCGTCAAAATAAGAGTTTCTATCTCCCAGCTGCCACCAAAGATCTTTCGCAGTAGCTGATAAATGGCCAGCAGCCCAACCACTATCAAAAAGATTCGTAACACCCATTGGAGGAAATGTGCTATTTTAACCACCTCCAAAAATCAGTTTAATCAATAAGATCAGTGTTAAGATTAAGAGTAACCCCATGATAATCTTAATCAGCTTATCCCAGTAATCGGCTTTAATCATTTGAACGCCCTCCCAGTTAAAAAAAGATAGAGCATCACAAAAATAAAGATAGCAGCCACTAGCCAAAAGAGCACATTCTCTACCTTCGATTGATCCATAGCACCTTCCTCTTTTCTGCACGGAAGAAACCTCTCGCTGTATATAAAGGTTGCTGCCACTTTTCCCAGGTAGATTCTTCAATATAGAAAATAATAATAGAAGTGAGGAGAGGTTATCTTCACACAAAATCACGGGCTCAGTTTATTGTCTCTGTGCACCGGGTAGCTTCCCTATTTCCTGTCGAACGGCCTCAACCAAGGGCTGAAAACAAGCCCGGGCCCAGGAGAGGGCATCATCCGCTTCCACCTTTTTTGGGGTATAGCCGTAATAGTTAATATTGTGCCTGATCGTCCGTAAGTTCTCCAGCAGTTTCGTCGGCCGTGACGTTTCCACATTGAGCTGCAGCAGTTCCCGGAGGGGAGCAAGATGATCCTGCGATTCAATGCCTTTCGCCACTAATAACGCCCCGCCTAACATCCTAAAACATTCATAGACGTTCCTGATGATATTAAATGCCGAATCATCAGTAGACGCCAGGGTTAAAGTATATTCTATCTGCTTCACCGCAGCCTCTATTATGCTGGCGGCATTTTTGGTGTCGCGGTGTTTTTGTCTCATGGCTGTACCTCTAACAGCCCAGCTAAGACAATGCCATTGGCAATATTCGTGAATAAATTTAAGTTTATCCCGGTTCGGGAAAAAATCTGAAGATTGACGTGAACTTTTCTGCGAAAACCGAGCTTTTCAATGACACCGAGCAGTTCTATACGCAGCTCCTGGCTGCCCAACACTTCCACTCCCAGGTCAATGTCGCTCTGTTCATTGTCCGTGCCCCAGCGGTAACTCCCAAACAGGACGATGGCACGGGCTTCCGGCATTTTCTGCTGCACCCGGGCAAGAATACCTGATTCATAGATCAGCCCTAAGTTATAGGGTATCTTTCTCATCGCCAGCAGGGGATTCTGGGGAACCGCAGCTATTCTCCAGGCATTGCCAACCAGTTCCTTCTGCAGCAACCCTTCAGCTGCCAGACGCACGACTGCTGCTTTGGCTGCCGTCTTGGAGGCCTGCACCTTCTTAGCCAGTTCATTGAGGCTGATCGATTGTTCGGGAAAAGAAAAAAAATAATGAAGCACTTTCCGATAGCTTTCGGGTAACTCCGGTAAGGTTACTTTAATAGTCTTGGCCATGATCAGAACAGGGTAATCCGGCAGACTATTTAAACTTTTTGATTACCCTTCGGTTTTTAAAAAGTTTAAACGAGCTTTTATAAAACCGCTAAGGCGCAAGGGGAGTGCTCCCTTGAGGAAAAGAACAGCACCAAGGCAGCTGCCCATATCTCTGTTCTGCCGGCAGCCAGATATCTAGCAGAGGTAGAGCACACTTTCCACCGTTCCAACCTCGGTGCTGAGGGGAAACGCATCAGAGCTGTCCCGGGCCCGGGTCGGCGGACAGCCTGCTCCCCGGCGAAGAGGAGGATCAAGCAAAGCAACAACACCAAAAGGGCCCAGGAGTGAGACGTTAAGATCGTAATTAATGTTCCACGTTCCCAACGTTTGTTCCAGGAGAGAATTAATCTTTTCCCGAAGAAAGACACAACTATGCTGCTGCTGGCAGTAATACTGTGAATGACCACCAGGAGCAGTATTATAATTCTTAGCACAATCTTCCAGAATATCCTTGCCCAACCGGGGGAGCGTTCCACCAACATACTGTCCGACACAGCTTTCTTCCAAAGCAGTAGTTTTAAGAAGTGCACTCAGCGTGCTTTGTGCCAGCAACTCCCTTTTGACCGCCAGTTTCACCTGCTTTTTTTCCTGCAGGGCAAATTTAGCCATGAACAGCATCCCCAGCGTAATGAGAATCACTATGACTACTAATCCTGCTGCTTCCATCTGGCCTCTGCTCATGAATACACCCCCACTTCCAGGTAACCGTAACTGTATTCCGGCTCGGTTCCCGCGGCCTGATCCCGCAACGTCACCACAAAAAAAGTGGGAAGGTAATTTCTTGTCTGCTCCCGTTTCTTGGCATAGAGATAGTACGTCTGCTCTTCCGGGTAAAGCTGGTGAACCGTGATATTGGAAAAAGAGAAAATGGTAAAGTAGTACTCGGTCAAATGCTCGCTGAAAGTGCTATTGGCCGAGCGTACTTTCATCAGATCCAAACAATTATCTTCCGCCTCGGTCTCGCCCTTGCTGCAGATAAATTCCGGCAGGAACAAGGTCTTCAGTGCCGTATCCAAAGCGCGGCTGCTGGCTAATTCTTTTCCTTTCTCTTTAATCGCTGATTTCTGGTATTGGTAGTAAAAAACGATGCCCACCAGGAGTAAAATAAAGAAGATCAGGAGTATGGCAATCGTTTCCACGAGTTGGACTTGGCTGCGGCGGTTCATGGTCAGTAGAGGGAGATACAATCATTTACTATCAAATTTTGGTTAGCCTGGCGAAGCTGTTGTGCCGAAGAGACCAGGTCAAGACAGGCTGCTTCCGATGCCAGGCAGGCTGAAACCTCGTTCTGGTGTGACTGCAGTGCTCCTTGCATCGCCAGCACATATGGTTTACAAGTGTTGCTCAACGTTAAATCGGGATGGGCATCATAAAAATCAATGATTTCTTTTAATTTTCCTCCGGGAATGTCATTGGCAATTTCTTTACCGCCATAAATCTCATTCAGGAACGAAAGCCGTTGCAAGACCTTGCGAAAGTTGCATTGGTACGTCTCAGCATCCGGGGCAAACAAGGCGGCATATTTTGCCGCGTCCCGCTCGCCGCCCAGGGAAAGAAGGTGCAGCGACTGACCACGTTGTTTCCAGATTTCTCCTTTCTTCTGGAAATAGGTGATGATGTTCTCAGCAGAGAATACCACTGCAGTTACGGTAGGGTCATCCAGGGAACGTACTTTTTCCGGAACAGCAACTCCTTCCTGAATCGTTCCACCGGTAAAATCAATGAAACGGACCTGTTGGTTTTTGCCCGGGTCAACGGTGGCCAGATCGGCAGGATTTACCGCCAGCGTGTTAATCCGAAAGCGGACCGCTGGATCAGGCTTGGTTTCTTCCAGGAATTCCTGGCTGAAGGGCGTCGTGCCCATCAGGACATACTTAATATTCGGTGCCGTAACCAGCAAAAAATCGCCAACCTTAAATGGCAGCTTGTAGGGCAGGCTCCACAGGCTCAGCTGGGGAGAGCGAATCTCTGCCGGGCTAAACAAGGGATAGACGGAATCCTGAACGGAACTGCCGCTTCCTTCTAAACCATATTCACCCTGCCCGTCACGGCAATTAAAGAATAAGACATATTGGTCCAGGTTAGTATCAACAGTTGTTTTAGTCTTCTCGGACAGCGACGCGGCGGTAAAAATGGATTCAATGATTTTAGTGATGTCCTGCTGCAGAACCTGTTCGGAACGCTGCTTCTGGGAAAGGATGAGGCTGAAGAAGAACAGCAGAATGACCGCGCCGGCAATCAAGACGTAGATCCAATGAAAAGTTACCTGAATTTGTCCTTGTTTTTGTCCTTGTTTCATTCTGCCCTGCCTACCTGTGTATAACTTCCTTTTCCTTCCAGACGGAGCGTGAAGCGGCCGTCACTGATTTTCTGGCAAAGGAAACCAGGACTGCCCAGATGAATCAGGGACACTTTAATGGGGACAAGTGCTGCTGGTTTCAGGAAAACATTTTCATCCACGCCAGCCGATCCTGGCTTTCCTTCTTCCTGTTCTTCCGGCGCTTGCTGCGCCTGCTTCCAGACCTGGCAGGCTAGCTGATCGTTCTGGCAGAGCTGCTCCTGCTCGTCCGGCGAGGGAGGATAGTCCATGTCCACGAAACAGATCTGCCGGTAATCGGCCGGCAGGTAAAACTCTTCGACGCGCACCGAGCCATATTCAGTAGAGAGGCGCTTAACCGCCGCTTCCAGATCAGTCTTAAATTGCACGAATTCCACTTGTTTTCCCTTAACCAGGAAATCGGCAATGGCGTTGTATCCAAAGATGACAATCAGGCCAAAGGTGATGGCCACGACGATGAAGATAAAAACTTGTTCCACACCCACGCCGCGTTTATTCATCATGGTTATTTCATCGTAGTTATTTCATCGTGGTTATTATTCATTATGGTTATCATTGCTTACGCTTTTTCGCCAATTCTTTCAGCTTGGAAAAGATCGTTTGAGCATCTTCAGGACTAGCTACGTCATGAATTTTGCCTCCTTTAGCTTTCCTGGCAATGCTCTCTAATTGGTTAAAAACGTTTTTTTCTTCCGGGCGCAATCCCGGTTTGATTTCCTCTTTATGAGCAGTATAGGTCTCGGCCAACTGCTGCAGTTTAGGCAACTGTGCGGCCTTGTTCTGTACCACGGCCCCGATATGGGGAATGACCGGTGATTGCGCTGTGAATTCGCCAAAGACTTGTTTCCGCCGTTGTGTTTTTTCTTTCGCCAGACGGGCCTTTTTAAATTCCAGAAGCTTCTTTTTCCATGGTTCCAACACAGTACCACTACCCCGCTCTTCCTTAGCGGAAAGAAGTGAAGGAAGTATTCCGGATGATGTTCTTCCTTCTCTTCCTTCCTTTTCCTGGAATTTATAATAGTAAATGAGATACCCGCTTCCGCCCATAATCAGCAGCACGCCGAGGAACAACAAGATCCACGGCAAATAACTTTTTTCGACCAGGAACGAAACAGGAGACTTTTCCTCTTTCTCCGGCTTTCCTTCCTCTCCTTCTACAGGTTTTAACTCTTTCACATCCTTCTTACAGGGATCCTGCTGTTTCAGGTACTCGTCATAATTGCCAAAGCCGTCCTGATCATAATCTTCCTGCCCGTCAGCGACACTGTTAGTGTTGGAATCGGCTTTCAGGTAATCCAGCGGGCAATCGGCAGCATTGTAGATCTGCTCCCAGTCATCGGGCAGACCATCTTTATCGAAGTCAATGGACCGATTCATGATCGGCACTTGCCCTTCTCCGCAACCTTTATCATCAACTACTTCGCCAGGCTTGGACTCGAGACAAAGGTCACAACCTATTCGGTCACTGCTGCCATCGCCATCGGTATCAGTAAAGGAAATTAAGCGAGAGCCACTGACATTTTTTCCAGCGTAGTTTTCGGCAGTGTAACAGAGCCAGCCATTGGTGGTAAAGACGATCTGCTGTCCGGCATAACTTTGGGAGGCCGTACAGGAAGTGCTGGCACTATGTTGCCCATACTTAATCCTGCTGCAGCCGATGGCATCCTGGCAATGCAGTTCCGCTGCTATACTTGTGCAGGAAGAGCTTTCATTCAATACGATGTCAATAACGGGGGCAGTGGCCTGCTTACAAGCGGAGAAATTAGCATCAACAACCACAGTGCCATCGCTTTCTGCCGGTAAGCTGGTAAGTCCGACCAGATCCAGGGCTTGTACCCGGACTTTGTATTTGTGAGCTTCCGTTAAGTTTACCGTAAGAATTTCCAGTGGCTGTTGCGGTCCGGCCGTGCCATTCAGTACGGGAAGCATGGGCAGCCCAGTGGGAGGGGTGGCGGGAAGTGGTTTAGAGAGATTGCTGGCCTTATTTTGCTTGAGGAAAGTCGTTTCCGCACCAAGGTCAAACAGCTGGTAAACATAGCCGCTCAGGTTCTGTTCATTGGTGTAGACAAAAACCTGAATAGCACGATTACCGCAGGTCATATTTCCATCATCCACTTTCTGAATGACGGGAGGAGTACGGTCAATCGTGAACGTCGACGCCGTTTCCACCACATGGTCACCCAGCGTGCAGCGCAGCGGAATCTGGTAATACTTTTCAGCAAGATTGGTGAAGGGCTGCTGATGTAGTTTTTCTCCCGTCATTTCCATCAGCTGGTATTGTCCCGTTTCGCGGTACTCGCAGACCGCAGTTTTAGTGGTGGCCGCGGTAACATTGACGCTGGTTAAAGAGAGGTACTCGCCATTGGGCCAGACTGAAGTAATCCCGCCCAGTTGAGTGTAATCAACGGTAAAATTAATAGCCCGTACCAAGGACAGATCTCCCGCGCCGTTTTTACATTGAGTGGTAAGGCTAAATTGCTTGACCAGGCCGGTAAAAGTATTGACGGCAAATCCTTTTCGGTGCTTAACGTCAAGGATTCGTGGTAAGGAAGGGTTTGCACCCTGGATATCCGCTTCCGCACCGGGAAAGGCAAAATTCATCGCTTCATAAGCATCATGCCCGGCATTGCTGTACTTGCAGAGTGCCTTGTCATCAGTTTCGACCACTAAATCCACGTTCGTTCCTTCCAGCAGCAATTCCGGTTCCGCGACTGCTTTGGTAATGGTCGGCGGGGAAGGATCATACTCTAAATTCATCTTCTGCTGCGGGCCCACGTCGCCGTCCAGATTTTTACACTTTACAAACACGCTCTTGACTCCCCCGCTTTCGGGATAAGGGGAAGCGCCCGTATTGTTGGGAAATTCCGCATAGAGGTAGCGCTGTTCCGCCGTGGGGGAGAGAATCTTAATGTTAGGAACGGCAGCGTAACTGAACGTCGGCAGGAAATCAAACCGGCATTCCTGCGTCGGCACTTTAGTCAAAAATTGCCAGGGAAAACCTGGTTGGTTGCTGCTGCCCCACTGCTGCTCCTGGAAATAGTGCAGTTTGGGCTTCTCTAAGGTAATGCCGTAGCCGGCAATGATCACTGTGCCACAGAGGGGAGAATAGACCGGCGTTTTTCCCTTATCCGTAGAATAATAGCAGATCTCAGTGGAATTTTCTAATTTTAGGGTGGAAGAATATTCTTTATAGTTAGGATTGGAAAGGTAGTAGCACTGCTCGCCCTGGCAGTAATATATTTTGTCGCAGGAAAAGCCGTCAGCTTTACATTCAAAATCAAGGTTAACGGAATCTATGAAAAATTCTTCCCAGCCAAAACCAGTTGGCTTCTCGACCCTTTTTCCTTCCCGCAGCACGACCTGGGTCGCCGGTGAGGTGAAATCAACTATAAAAGAGAAATAATCCTCATAGGTTTCCGGCGTGAGCAATTCGCGGCAGAGAACTTTATATTCCCCCTGATACTGTCCTTCCGTAAAGCCGGGCACCAGCGGCGTCTCCTGTACTTTGCCCTGCTCATCACTGAGAAAATCCGCTACTTTTTCGCCGGTGCTGGTTTTATACAATTCACAGCTGGCGCCTGCTGCCGTCGTAACGCGGAAGGGAATTTCCGAGGTGGAAACAATACTTTTCATGGCAGGATGGATGATGTCAATGCGTTCCTCCTGGTCAAAGACCAGCCGTTTTGATCCCTGATTAGAATTTCCCTGGTTATCAGTACAGGTAACATTCAAGTCATAGATTATGCCGGCAAGGTTGTCATAAATCACTTCTTTTTTTACTTGCTCTTTAGCGAGAATGCGGCTCTGGGTACTTTCCACGGGCAGAAGGCCGGTCACGGCAAATTCACAGCCCATCGGCTCGTTTGTTCCTTCCAGATAGGCGATCAGCTTGGTGCGGTCAGCTTTGGTCGTTGCTTTGGCATTGACTTCAAACTGCGGCGGGACGTTATCCACAAACAAAAAGGTCTCCTGCAACTCTTCCTGGTTGTGATATTTATCAGTGGAATAAAATTTCAGCCGATAGGTTTCGCCATTGATTTGTTTCTGTAAGTATGGTGAAGAAAGCAGGTTGATGGTAGCCAGCTCTTGCGACTGTTTGCCGGGATAGGCGGTAAAAGAGGTGTGGAAGTCCTCGGCCGTGCAGAAGCTCGGCCCGCTGACGCTCAGGATACAGTAATGAACTTTTCCCAGGGCATTACTCTGGCTGGCCTGCTGCTGGTTGTCATCGCCCATAAAAGTAATATTGGGGCTGGCCAGAGAAAGAAGGCGGGCGGTATTGACGACATTCGTCCGGGGCGGAGTCACATCTATTTTACAATTCTGTCGCTCGACGCCGCTGGAAAAGCCAATACAATCGTCCTGCCCGTCGCCATCGCCGTCTTTCACGCAGGAGCCGGGAGAGAAGCTGTCGTGTGCTCCCTGCCAGGCGCAGCGTTTCCAGCCGCATCGGTCCTGGGAAGGGACAAACTCGCCAAAGGGGTTAGTCTGGGCTGCTGTCTCCCCATCACATTCCAGTTCAGTGGTATACGAGTAACAATTAAAATCCTTTTTGGGAACAGCGCCGCAGGGCTGGCAGGCAGTAAGCTCTGAATTGGCGAAGCAGCGTCCTAACGCCGAGCAGACCTGTGCACTGCAATAATAATTTTCAAACAACGTTGCGGAAGGATGGCAGAGCGAGCACTGGTCGTCATCCTGATACTTTTCCGGCACGCAGTAGCCCTGTCCGGTTTCTTCCGTCGTCAAACCGGGAAGGTGCAGGATGCCGTAATCAATGATCGGCTCGGTGTTGGCCGCAGCATTCACCCACTGGCAGTTCGTGCCAAGACAATTATTGATGCTGCAGGCATCCTGGCTGCGGTACTCAAAGCAGCTGTTCAGAGCGGCACAGCTGTTACATTGGTTGACGATGGAGTTGCTGTAATCGTAATAACAGAAATTGGCTGCTTCCGCCGGCTCGGCGGCACCATAACAGCTCTGCCGGGAATAGTACAGCCCAAATGGATCGGCAAACAAATTACAGGGTCCCGCGTCCTGGCAATCGGCCTGATGCGACGAAAGCTGGGAACAGAAATAGGTTTCACCCCCGCCGTCACGGGCAGCACAATTCTGGACACTGGCCAGTTTATTTTCATTGCTGCAGGTGTAGACGGTCTTCCGTATTGCCGTATTTCCTGCCAGGCAAAACGTATCCCAGCCAATCAGGTCATGATAATGATCTTCACACTCTTTATCGCCCAGCGTGATGCTTTGGGTATTGGGAGAGGCAGATTTTTTCGTGGGATAACTAGCTTCAATGCCGTAGGTGTAGGTAACGCCCCATTCAACGTCACCATCGGGGTGGGAATTTTGTGCCGGTGAGATGGAAACAGTATTGACCACGACATTGCCAACACTTTTAGTGATGCTGTAGGAAGCCACTTCCGGACAAGGCTTAACCCATTGCAGTGTAACCTGCTTTTTCCCCGGAACGTGCTGCAGGAAGAATTGCTCGACATTCTTCTGTTCATTAGGTTGCCCCTCGCTGCATTCCCCCACATAGACGGTGAGAAGAACAGCTCCCAGGTCTGTTACCTGATTGGCAGCGACGGTAAATGATTTTTCGGCCGTGTAGAGTTGGGAGATGGCGGTAAGCGTATGCTCTCCCGCCGGAACGTTAAAGTCAAAACTGCCATCGTCAAACTGGGAATAGCCGCGGAAATTGCCGTCAACGTACAATTTTACGCCATAACTGGGCACCTCATTAGCGGCACCGTTTCCATCAAAATCAATGAAAGTTAAACCTTTCACACCCTGCACCTGCGCGGGCACTAGGGTAAAGTCCTGAGTAGTATCGCCTTGCACATTGAGTGTTTGCTGCTGGGAGGCAAAATTAATTTTGCTGGCAGTAATCGTGTACTGTCCCGGCACGAGGCTGATAATATTATAATTTCCGGCAACGTCGGTAAACACCTGGCCGGTAGAAGGGCCGCTCCAGGAAATAGTGACGCCGGAGAGAGGATCAGATTGTCCATTGACAACGTGCTTTGTTTGTCCAGAAACTGTAATAGTCCCCCCCGCTGGCAGCGTTACTGTATAATCCACCGTCTGCCCGGAAGAGAGGGAAATAGTCGCGGAAACTGATTGGAACCCGTCCTTGCTTACGGCCACCACATAGGTTGACGGCGTAAGCCCAGGAAATTCAACCCGTCCATCGCTGGATGTTAAACTTTGAGTAGGTGTTCCCTGAACGGCTACCAGGGCATTACTAATGGGATCCCCTTGCTGATCCTGAACCAGGATACGGACTGTTCCTGCTGTCACCTGCACCTGGCAAAGCTGTTGGTTGCATTTGGCAACCGTCATGCCCGGGGGATTAAGATAGTTGGCGGAAGCACTGGGTGGTGGAGGAAATCCCAGCTTTTTAGCCATATCGTTGCACTGGAAGCGGTTCAGCCCAAACTGGCAGAATTGATTGCCAATTTTACAGCAGCCGGGAGAGCAGTAAGAATTATATTGGTCTTCCGGCACTTCCGTTCCGCCCAAATTCTGGCAAACACCAAGGTAATGCTGCTGGCAATCGACGGCACAGGTAACTAACTGGCATTCGGGCAAGGTGGTACAGTCTGCTCCAGGCAGGAAATGCTGGGACATACTGCAACCAGGATGGGAAGAACAGTCAGCCTGGGCTTCACTGTCCAGCGTGTCCGGGACACAGTATACATCTTCACTTCCGCCGGGAAAGACGTAACAGCCGCCGCTGGAAGAACCCTGGGAAGTAGTAAGGGAAGCTATCAGAACAAACACTAAGAGTACT
Source organism: archaeon (assembly GCA_023265925.1). Lineage (GTDB taxonomy): Archaea > Nanobdellota > Nanobdellia > Woesearchaeales > GW2011-AR9 > JAHFRS01. Next base: position 8,779 of record JAHFSD010000004.1, on the reverse strand, counting down.
AAAACTACAATGAGCGGGCCTCTTTTTGGTACTGTCATTCTACAGCCAGAATTAAATCGTTCTCGTTTATAAAGGTTCTTACCGGCGGGAAATTCTTTTCAGCAGGGCAAATATGTTTTTAGCTTCTCGTGGAGTAAACTTCTTTTTTTCTTTCTTCCCCTCCACCAACTCTTCTAATTGAGCCAGGGCGCTCCGCTGCGGAGGAGTAAGAAGCTTTTGTTTGCGGTGCTCCTGAATCAAAGCCCGTAGTTTCTGGACTTCCCGCGGCAGCAGAACTTTCCGCGGCAATAAGCCATAGCCTGCCAAAAATTCTTCCCAGTAATCGTGCTGCTGCTTGTGCTTCCGCTGCCGGATTTGCCGGGAGAGACGCGCTTTCGCTGCCGGTGAGAAAAAAGGAGCGTACCAGGGAAGCGTAACCACCTGCTCTTCAGGAAGGGGTAGTGACCGTTCAGGATGAAACTGCCCGCGCTGCCAGAAGTAGTAGATGATAGCTGCACCGATGAAAATGATAACTCCGATGATAACTTCATTGGCCATAATGGTAAGAAGAAAACCGGAGTTTAAATTCTTTTCCAGAAGGTTTTTAAATAAGGTTACGCTCAGAAGAACATGGGGTTAGTGGAATTGCTTCAGCGGGCAATAGTAGGAAGCACTCTCGCTGTTACATTGGCATACTCTGCCGGCTGCGGCGGAACTAAAAAAGAATTGCCGGTGTGTGAACAAACCGCGTACACTGAAGAGCAATTTCAGGATGCCTTTGAAACGGCGGCAAAGAGAATGAATAAAGAAGGCTATGAAGTGCGTTCCAGCCTCTGGGAAGATGAGCAGCGGTTGACGCTTCTGACAAAATATATGGTCAATGCACTGGAATGCTTCCCTGTTTCTTCGATACAACAAGCGCTCCGGGAAACCAGTTCATCATGTGAGAATGTTAGCCTCTTCCCTGAGTATAAATCATCGGCCTCCTACTGTGGCCAGGGTGCCGTTGCCGATCATAAATGCCGCCAGTACGGTTCTCCGGGCAATTGTCTTAATGAAATCTGCTATGCTCATGATCTCTGCTACGATAAACTTCTGCAGTCATCAGCAGATGGAACACTCTGTCTCTGGAGTGAACAAACGCCTTCCTGTGACGCTGATTTCTTTGCGGGATTTACCTCCTGCCTGAATAAGGATGAATGTACCTTCTGGTGCCGGGTTATTACTGCCGTTGCCGCTGGTTTAACGTTGGCGGAGCTAAAGTACGACGTCAGCCCAGGATGCCTGTGGGATGGAATTTCTAATGGTTCTTGCTGTGATCATCCTGATGGAGGGGTGGCAATGGATTGCTTTACTCGCTATTGTGAAGAAACGAGCTGTGCTTTTTATGATCCCTTTGATGAACCCTCACTGAACACCTGCCGCTGGAAAGTCGAGCAAGGCGCAGCACCCATCACGGCTGAAGGACTGCAGTTATCAGGGGCCAGCAGTATTGTCAGCACCAAGAACCTCGGTCCCTGCCAGGCCCTGGGCCTGGAATACCGATTGAAATTAAGCAGGAGCAATGAAGAATTTATTGTCCATTTTCCAGGATACATCTCTACCGGCGTGTTTGACGACTTAAATCCATATCAATTTACTTTTAGCTGTTTGGGCGGGGATGCGCTGGCAATAGCCGGCCTCGATTTCACCCAGTGGAATACCATCCGGGCAGAAGTACAGGGAGGACAATTACGTCTGCTGGTGAATGGCGCCCAGAAAGGAACAATCCCCTGTGGAGAACTTATCCAAAGCACCCCGCTGCGTGCCCGGGGAACGACAAACTTTTCAGCAACGTTCACCCTGGATTATGTTACGGTGACGTGTGATTAGAAAAGTGGAATGTCGTGAGGTGAAAATAACGACGGGCGAGGTTTGATGAATCGCGTATAATAAAGGACCCACATAATTAATCAGATAGTTGTGTCCTTTAAATATCCTCAAAAATCAGCGACCTGATTTTTGGGATGCCAGAAGGCAAAGCCTTCTGTGCATAGTGGCGGTGAATAATTGTTCAATGATTTATGTCCGCCACTATAGCTCGGCAGACTCGTTAAGGGCGGGGCCGGCGGCACTACTTTCGAATCTACTGTAGAGAAAAGAAATGTTTATAAAAACAGCTTTAAAAATGAACAGGAAATGAATAGGAATAGCTCAACAAGGTGAGAGCATCATGAACCATTCCTTTACCTGCCCTCAATGTACCACGAAGGTTAAAGTTGACACTACCACTCTTTCCTGTCTGAAATGTAAAACAAAATTTCCTGTCACCAACGGCATCTATCAGTTTGTGCCGGATAAAAATACTGAGACCTGGGATCATTACTGGAAACGAGTGCCGGTCTATGATGACGTTCTGGACCTGCTGCGCAAAATCATGAACCTGCAGCTGCGGCGGTATTTGAATAAACGGTTGACGTCCGGCTCGGCGACTCTGGAGCCGGGAGGGGGGTCAGCCTACGTGTCAGCCTTATTAGCTGAGAAGGGCATGAATTCCTATGCTCTTGACTATACGTCTCAGCCACTGCGGTTGGCTCAACAATTTGGCAGCAAGGCTGTTTTGGTTCAGGGTGATATGTTCAAGATGCCTTTTCCGGATGCCCAATTTGATCTCACTTTCAACAACAGCACTTTAGAGCATTTGCCGAATCCTCTCGATGCGCTGAAAGAAATGGCCCGGGTGACTAAACCGGGAAAATATGTTTTTGTGGGTGTGCCGTTCACCTACGGCCCCTTATCCATCTATAAGCTGAAGAAAAGCAGTTTTAAGGGTGCTTGGGATGGGACGACCTATGACCGCCAGGGATTGAAGAAATTATTTCAGGAAGCCGGCCTGGAAATTGTCGGCAGCAGAACGTTCTTTTTCCGCTGCTTTATTGGAGTATTGGGAAAGAAGCTGGGGTAGTGAGTTTAGCTCTGATCAGTTTACACCTCTTGGAAAAGTTGGGAAGGAGAGTATATATAGATAACTGCATAACTTAGAACACATCTGTTCCAACTGGGCTAATTGCTGAAGTTACACACAAGCCGCCTCTTTTTGCTGTGACTTTAACAATGGGTGTTTTCCCGCCAGCAGCACACCAACCAGGGAAAAGATGACGGAAAAGCCCAAGACAAAGAAGACACTACAGAGAAAGAGCTGCCACTTTTTTTCCATGGAAAAATGGTGAGAGCAGTACTATTTAAAACTGGCGGTGGCTACACCAAGGTTACACCACAAAAGTTTAAATACCCCTTTTCCCGTCCCGCTGCTATGGCACAAAAAGAGGCACGATGGTATTGGTACCTCCTTCTTATCCTTATAGCGAGCCTGGCTTTTCTCACCCTGAAGCTTTCCTCATCGCCAACGGGCTACTTTGCCTATAGCTCCCTGGCCAACCCCGAATTTTCTGCTGAAAAAGTCTGGAATTTTCAGAATGCTGCAGAATACCTGTATGATACCAGTAAAATTAATCTCAGCGGAGGAGAAGCTAAATTAATTCCCACTATTACCACGACGACAACGACGCGGACCGAGACCAGTGAAATAACAATCAGTTCTGCTACCGTCTATGAAACAAATAAAGCTCCTAGGGATGAGACCAGCAAAGTAACCAGCCAGGGGCAGGGCCAGGTGGAATTGAAAGATGATAAAAAAGTTCTGGAAATCACGCTGGCAAAGGTAATGAAAAATGGTGATGTCCTCTCTCTGTATATATTGGGAGGAAGCACTTCGCAGGGGAAAGTCTACATCTGCACCAACAGCAGCGGCTGCAGTTCAGCAGAGTATGGTGAATTAACCTTGCCACAGATGAATGATGATGATGACGATACTGGCTTATGGTTTAACATCACGCTCTCCAGCATAAGTTCCACGAAAGCAACCTTCGGCCTGGATTCTCCTAATAAGATTAAAATCGATATGGTTAATGGCTATAATAAAACCACGAGGGAAGAGACCACCTCTACCACCACGTACCCCGTTTCGGCTGCTCTGGAAACAACTGATCTTCAGCCCGCCAACCTGAAGAAATGGGGTACTTTGGCCACGGCGGAACAATTGAACGGTCAGCAGATCCAATACCAGTACTCGGTGAATTCCGGTTCTTCCTGGCAGGCCCTGCCCAGCGATGGCAACCTCAGTTCTGTTACCACCGCAAAAATTCGTGTCAAGGCCACCCTGCAATCGAATGGTACGGCCACTCCCCTCATCCAGCAGATGAAACTTCCCTACATTACCCAGGTGCCCTGTACCGAGCAGTGGAATGTTAGTTACGGCGCCTGTCTGTCCAACAATACCCAGTTACAATTTTATGTTGATACCAACAATTGTGAAACAACGACCAACCTCCCTACCAACAATAATACGTACATTTCCTGCGATTATTGTACGCCACAGTGGAATCCAGCTAATACCAGCTGTAGTCCAGCGGGTAGATTCACCAGCTGGTTTTCCGACGAGAATAATTGTTATGATGCTACGGGCTTAGAATCAGATTTGGCAACGAGGCCAGCAAACCTTTCCACTACCTGTAATTACTGTGCTTTACACAACTGTACCAACTCCTTTCAGGCAGTATTGAACTCGTCCTTTGCCCTCAATTCTACCACCTGGTTCATTGACGCCAAAGAAAAAGCTAAGGCCTGGTTAGAATTTACTGCTCCCAACGCCCAAGGGGCAGTAACGATTTTAGAGTATAATCAAAGTAAAGTCAACAGTACTCCTCCGGCCATTGATCTCCGTAAGCAGGTGGAGATAAATACGACTGTGAAAAATGTTACTTCAGTAAAAATTACCCTCTATTATACCGATGAAGAGCTACAGAGAGATGGTGTGGATGAAAATACATTGAAGATTTATTATCATAACGAAAGTAGCGGGCAATGGCAAACTTTGCCATCAACAGTCAATACAACGGGAAATTATGTCTATGCCATTGTCGATCACCTCAGCTTATACGGATTGTATGGAGAACAGGCACCGTCGGCTGCCACGGAGAGCAGTAGTGCAAGTAGTTCTGATGGAGGCGGTAGTAGTGGAAGAACCCGGCTAGTTTCAGAGGCAGTTCCGGAAACTATTCCTCCGATTGAAACTTCCATTACCGAAACTGTCCAGCCGGTATTGGAAACGCCTGCTCCCACGGCTGCTCCGGGACCGTCCGCAGAGTTTGAACAACCTTGTACCTATGTGGTGGAAGTCACTCTTCCTGACAGCATTTCCTTCATCGGGAGCAATTCCTTTGCCGGGGAACTGGAAAATACTGGGGATTGTGACATCGCTTCCCTGCAGCTGGAGGTCAGCCCGGAACTGCAGGAGATTGTTGATCTGCAACCGGCTTTGTTTGAAACCATCCGCCAGGGTGAAAAAGACCGGTTTATCCTTGTTCGCCGGCAGCAGCAGCGGGAAAAGCTTTATTCGTTCGTCACAGCCTTTGCCACCGCCGATGAATTGGGAAGCAGGACTATTAACGGCCAGGTAGTCCTCAAAAGCGCCGGCCAGGGGCAGGCCTATGAGCGGGAACTGCCGCTACGCGTTATTGTGCCTGCTCCCTTGAGATTGACCAGTCCGCCGGTGGTAAAGATCGGATTGGCGCTGCTGGTTTTTACCCTGCTGCTGCTGGTGCTGCATCTCGACCGGAAAAGAAAAGTAAGGAAGCTCCGCCGCGGATCCTTGCCGTACTATGGCCGGTGGTTTAAGTATTTCAGATAAGGTGTAAAAATGAGAATTCCCTATGCTCCTCAAGAGGTTACGGCCATTCTCTTACCGCTTCTGGAATCTATTGAACACCAGTATCGAAAAGGCCAAACTGCCATCATTGGGCTGCAGGGCGGGCCGGGAACGGGCAAGACGACGCTGGGGAATTTCCTGGCAGAAAAGGTACGGGAACGAGGGTATTCCGTAATTTCATTTTCGATCGATGATTTTTATGAAACCAATGAATATAGAAAAAGGCTGAGGAAAAAATATCCTGACAATCCTTTCTACTACATCTCCCGGGGGATGCCCGGGACGCATCGGGTGGAATATTTGAAAGAGGTATTGGCAAAATTGAAAGCAGGACAGGACTGTTCTTTGCCGGTGTTTGACAAAAGTTTGCAGCAGGCCCAGGGTGATATTGCGGCACGAACGATTCCGGTCCGGGGCCGGCAGGATTTTGTCTTATTTGAAGGCTGGTGTCTGGGAATTAAGCCGGTTTCGTCACCGTTGCTGTTGAAAATCTGCCAGAAATATCTTATCCCTCTGCAAAAAATTGATCCTTCCTTTCGGCACCATCAAGTCGTGCTGGGATTCCTGAAACAGTATCAACCACTCTGGAACTATGTGGATTATTTGATTATGCTCAAACCAGATTCCAGCGAGCTGCATCTGAAGTGGCGATGGCAGCAGGAGCGGGAGTTGCGGAAGAAGACAGGAAGGGGGATGACCCGAGTGCAAGTGGAACGATTTGTGCTGCCGTATTTACCGTTTACGTATTTGTGTTATGAGAAGGTGAAGGCGGATGTTAGGTTGTTGATTAATGGGAAGCATGAATTTTATGAATTAGTGACAGGAAAAATTTAAATAGGTCATCCCCTTTATAGAGAAAATGAACATCGAAGAAGCCAAAGAACAATATCGGGATGAATGGATCTTAGCTGAGGTGGTAACGACTGACGCCTTGAACCGACCCATCGAAGTGCGAGTTATCATTCACAGCAAAAATCGGGATGACGTTTACGAGCAGCTTGAACACGTCGGGGAAAACCAGCATGTCATGACGCTGTACACGGGCGAGATACCAGAAAAAGGCTACGCCGTCGCTTTCTATGGCCGAACTTAATTTTGATTCCAAAGCACCGATTATTGTTTTACAGGTAGAACTAAAAGGAAGAATCATTGAGACCGCCCGGATGGCCTTAGACACAGGATCAACGCATCTGCTCATCCCCTGGAGAATAGCCAGTGCTCTCGATGTACATCCTGAATCTCCCTCTCAACGGATTGAAACCGTTACTCCCAATGGTGTTGAATTTGTACCAGTTGTATTGTTGCCTTCAGTGAAAGTCTTGGGGAAGGAAGCAACGAACGTCACCGCCATTGTTCATGATCTCCCTCCTAAAAGTTATGTTGACGGACTGCTCGGGTTGAGCTTCCTGAACAAGTTTAAGGTTACGCTTGATTTCAAAAAAGGCGTTATCTCTATTGATTAAAATGAGCTCAGGAATTTCATCAATGAACTGAGAACAAAGTTTCCCGAAGAATTGAAAATCACCGACATATTTATAACTTTGGAGGAGATTAAAGGATATCAACTTCCCAAAGGCGTCTTCCGTTGGTCTGAGAAATAAGATTAATGGAAAAAATAACTGGATTTTTAAGTGTGTCATCATGAAACTCCGCCACCTCGCCGGCCGTAAAGTTCCCGCCATCGGCCTGGGCGCCATACCCTTGGGATATAGAGTTAGATGAAAAAGTAATTCGGGAATTGGATGCCTTATTTTAAATTTCCACCAGCACATCTTTCCCCTGTACTTCTACTTTATAGGACTGTACTTTCGCTCCGCCCGGCATCAGGCATTCACCGGTGGTCACGTTAAACTCCCAGCCATGCCAGGGGCAGACAACAGTTGTTCCTTCCAAAGAGCCTTCTCCCAGCGGACCGCCGACATGACAGCAGGTATTGTCGATGCAAAAGAAGGTTCCAGCGACATTGAACAAAGCCAGAGGTTTGCCATTGGCTACTACCGGCTTACCCTGGCCGGGGTTTAGTTCAGTGGTCGTGGCAATCTTAATCAGCGGCATAGTGCCCTCAAAATCAGCTTCCTATAAAAAGATTTCGGCGGGCTTCTTTCCATCAAAAGAGAAAATCTCATAAATCTACAGAAAGCTTTAAAAGAGCACGATATAAGATCAAGACTGTTGGGGCCCTGGAAGTCAAGTACCTGTTCCCAATATTACTGTTTAACAATCAAGGAGGGAATCATTTATGGAACAAGAACAAGTACAACATAAAATTGGCCCTCCGCCAGAATTAAAGAAGATTAGTGACGTGATCTGGGAATTACCCCTATCATACAAGCAAGGGATGCTGGTTCCGGCAAGAATCATTGCTACCGAAGAACTCATTCAATCGATGGATGAGGGTGTCTTTAACCAGGTCACTAATGTCGCTTCTCTTCCGGGAATCCAGAAGTATGCTTATTGCATGCCCGACGGTCATTTTCACTTAGTTGCGTGCTAAGTGGAGACATTTGGGGCTATGGATTTCCTATCGGTGGAGTGGCCGCATTTGATCCCGAACAAGGTGGAGTAATTTCTCCTGGGGGAATTGGGTTTGACATAAATTGTGGCATGAGATTGATCAGTACTAACCTTACTATCGATGAAGTCAAACCAAAAATCAAACAACTAGTTGACGAACTCTATAAAGCCGTTCCTGCGGGAGTTGGCTGCAAAGGCTTCGTTAAAATTACCAGAGAACAATTCAAAGAAGTCATGCGTGACGGCGCGCAATGGTGTGTCCGAAACGGCTATGCCTGGCCAAGCGATATCGAGCATATTGAAGATCACGGTAAAATTGCCCAGGCCAATCCGGAAAAAGTTTCTGATAAAGCAGTAATGCGTGGTTTCAATCAACTGGGCACGTTAGGCAGCGGCAACCATTATTTAGAGATTCAGGAAGTGCAGGAAGGCAATGTCTATGACTGGCCTGCAGCCAAGGCGATGGGCATCACCAAAGCTGGGCAGATTGTCATCATGGTCCATTGCGGCAGCCGGGGCATGGGCCATCAGGTGGGAACG
>JAHFSD010000028.1 GCA_023265925.1 archaeon | reverse complement strand
TTATTCCCCCTTCCCGGATACTCAATGGCGCCTCATCCCGCAGTGCGGCAGTGAGCAGGGCAGTAAGCTCGCTCCAGTCGGGCAGCGTGCCCAGATCTTCCAGGAGGGCAGTGGAAGTATCATGACAAAGTTCTTTGATTTTTACCTTTACTTTGGCAGATTGGGCCAGCGAATTTCTCAGCGCGACCAGATCGCGGGGAGTGGCATTGCCATAATTGACGCGGCTAATCAGGCGTTCCAGATCGGCAATGTTTTTCAGAAGGTCAATGAGTTCTTCCCGCAGAATCACCTGCCGGTGCAGCACCGTAACGGCCTGTAATCTCTCTTCAATCTTTTCCCGGTTCAGCAATGGTTCTTTCAGCCACTGCCGCAGCAACCGCGCGCCCATCGCTGTAACAGTTTTATCGAGGATAGACAGCAAGGTTCCCCGCAGCGAGCCGTCCCGCATATTCCTGAGCAATTCCAGGTTGCGGAGAGTGGAAGAATCCAGCAGCATTGTCTCGGCGGAGCTGCGCAGGATAATCTTTTTGAGGTGGGACAACGAATTTTTCTGGGTGGTGATGAGGTAGTGCAGCAGGGCACCGGAAACGGCGATGTTCAGCCGGTGCTCTTCCAATCCCCAGGCATCCAGCGAACGCAGGTTGAAATGCTGTAATAAAATCTCCCGCGCCTTCTCGGGCTTGAAATAATAATCTTCCAGCGTGTTCAGGCAACAGCCATTCGAAGAAATTTTTCCGGCCAATTCCCGGTTCACTTTCAGGCTTTCCGGGATGATGCCTTCGCTGGGATTGAGGCGGGCGATTTCGTTAAGCAGCTGCGGAAATCCTGACGCGCTCATGGTAAAAAATTCTCCCGTGGAGAGGTCACAGCAGGCCAGGGCAAATTCATCACCAAAAGAGGTCAGGGCGACGATGTAATTATTTTCCTTCTCATTGAGCAAGGAACTTTCAATGATGGTTCCCGGCGTGATGATGCGCACCAGGCCGCGTTTCACTAAGCCCTTGGCATATTTGGGATCTTCCAGTTGTTCGACAATCGCCACTTTATGGCCTTTCTTCACCAGCCGCCCCAGGTAGCTGTCCACGGCATGGAAAGGAACACCGGCGAGGGGAGCCCGTTTCTCCCCCTTTCCGCGTGCGGTGAGAGTGATTTCCAATTCTTTTGCTGCCGTGATCGCATCTTCATAGAACATCTCATAGAAATCGCCCATACGGAGCATGACCAGGCAGTCGGGATGGGCTTTCTTGACGTCCAGATACTGTTTCATGCCGGGAGTGAGGTGAGAAGGATCAATATCCAGAATGCTTTCACGCCGTTCCCTTTCCTGTTCTTTTCCCGGTTCCTCTTTTCTCTCTTCCCCCATGAACTTATTTTGAGGGAGGGCTGTTTTTTAAAGATTGTTGGTGGGGAGAAGCGGTTTGGGCTGGCGGGGCGCTTCTTCTTTGGCAGCTGAGGTGAGCAATATTTAAATAATCCTTCCCTTTCTCCACTTCATGCCCAAAAAAGGACAGGTGACGGTGTTTATTATACTGGGGATTGTTATTCTGTCAGTGGGAGGATTATTATTATACCTTGTTCAGAATACACAGAAGGAAAAACTTCGTTTTGAACAGGCAAAAGTGACCTTGGTCGAATCGAAAGCACAGGCGGTTCAAAGCCTGATGGAGAACTGTCTCCTGGAGGCAACCGAACGTGCCCTCTTATTTATTTCTCGGCAAGGCGGCTATGTAACTACACCGGAACCATATTTAGAATTCTCAATCTTTAAGATTCCTTATTATTTTGACGAGAAAAAGCTTTCAGTCCCGGACAAAGGAGTGATCGAACGGCAATTAGCCCAGTATATTGAAGAAGATGTGAACCTCTGCATTCAGCAATGGCCACCTTCACCATGGAACATAACTCTAGAGGAGAATCCTTCAGCTCAGGTGACGATCAGCCCTGCCACGGTATTTGTCCTTCTTTATGTTCCTACTACTGTTACCGTGGGCGATTCCAGGGTTGGGTTAGACCGGTTTCAAGTCAAAATCCCCTCTACTTTAGGGACAGCATTGGAGGTCCGCGATAGCTTCCTGGCCGAGCAGGAGAAATATCCGGACATGGTGCCCCTGAGCGAACTTATTCAGCTGACGGAGAAGAATAAGCTTGCCGTTGATCTCCAGAATGTCGAGAGTACAGTTATATACCAATTATTTGAACTTTCCGAACTCTCTGAAGAAAAGTTGTCTGGAGAAACAATCAAAAAACCAGTACTGACTTTTGCCATTCGGTATCCCTGGCAGGAAACAGAGGGGTTGGGGGAAGAATGGGAGTGGGAGGAAGAATGAAACCATCTTTATTGATTCGGATAATGCTGTTTATTCTGGTGCTCCCTATTCTAGTACTCCATCTTGTTGCAGCTCCGAATCAGGAGGGGTCTTCTCCAGCTTTTAGCTCTGTTGAGCAGCCTTATTCTGACGAATTCCAGGATGATCTCCGTAATTTAGGAATCGACCCTGCCCTCGCTTCCAACTGCCAGTCTTGTTCTTATGATCCTTCCACCGGTGTCCTGGCTCTCGCTCCCGGTGCCTCGATTGATCTTAAAAGTGCTACGCTGAAAGAAGGTACGATCATTGAACTAAATGGTGGAAACCTCCAGCTTCCCAGTGGCACTCTCTCAGGGTTAGGTTCTTATACTGCGGGTGAGCCTCCCTCGTTGGCTGGAGGCATACTGCAGTTTGATCCAGAACAGAAAGCCATGACCATACGTTTTCAGGATTCTGTGCTCATCCCTGAAGAGGGAGCAGAAATTCACGGGAATGGCCACATCGTCAATGGAAAAATTTTTCTTGATCAAGGGGACATCGCGTATGAAGGAATAACCGAGCAGGTCCAAGCGGTTCAGATAGAAAAGTTTTCTGACGGAAAGATCCATTTGCTGGGTGGATCAGCCTTCCGAATAGGAAACAATAAAGATTCTGTACGTCTGGAAGGACTGGGTGAAAAAGAACTTCGGGAGATTACGCTATCACCAGGAAAACGGGGAGAAACAGTGCTTGCCGTCGGAAAACTGATCGAAAACCCAGCCATTCTCTGGCAACGTGAGGAAGATCCTGACTTCCTTGTTCGAGTACAGGGGCATCCTACGATAGATCTCCGGAGTGCTCATCCGGAAGCCCGTCCACCACAACCAGCACGTTTTCTGTATGAAGGGCAGGAACATCGGTTTTTGGGAACGCTTTCTTTCCGGGATGGAACGCTCTCTTTTCCGCAAAATCTGGACAAAAAGCAGCCACAGATGATTGATGGAGTGTATGTCAGGCCCAGAACGGCTGTCTCGGTCTATTTTAATGATAACATTCATGCCGGAGAAAATTACCTTGCCCTTGGTGAGCAATTACGTATGGGCGGAGATAACTTCATTGTTGCCCTCGGGGAAAAAGGGGAAGGGTGTCCTCATCTGTTGTTTTGTTATGAGTTTGAAGAAAACAAATATGTGGTGAAAAAAAAAGAGGAAGGCTCACCATACCGGCTGTTGTTTAATTTTGATGCTGCCCGACGGCAGAAGACTACAGCAGAGCCTGTCAGCGAAGTAGTAGGCGGCTATGGGGAAGTACTAATCAACCCCGCAGAGAAAATGATCCGAGTTTCGGGGACGGTACGCACCGTCAATGGCGTGCATGAGTTAGAGTATTTCCTCGATGGAGAAACACAGAAATACAACTATCGTCCGGCCGGATGCGGAGCGAGTGCTGGTGTGCGTGAACGGTCTTGCACTGCCATTGATTACGATTTCACCGATGGTGGAATCGTGAACGTTGTTAAACGTACAAATCTTATTTCGCTGCGTCAGGGCGAAGATCAGGTTACCCTTCCTCGATTTGGCGATCAGCGCCGGGAAGGGAAAGTTACACTTAACCGGGAGCAGGTGTATGTCCTTGGCTATAAAGGGGGCGAGTTGCCAGAAACTTTACTGGGGAAAGGAAAAGAACAATACGGGTTTGGCCATGTTGGATTGCTGTATTGTACTCCGACGAGCGGCGGGTGTGAGTGGACAGTAACAGAAGCTGACGGGAGAACCGTTAGAACTGGCCCGTTGGAAGATAGCTTATTCGGGCCTCGCTACGTTGATAGCCACGCTGATGGTCTCTGGAAAGTTGTTGATGACGATGGTAAGCCAATTCTGGCTGATAAAGTAATGAGATATGCGGATACCATCATCGGAGCTCCCTATGGAAAACTTTCTCTTACCGGAAGCACCTTCAGTTGCGTGGAGGTGGTCTGTGAAGCGGTTAAAGCTGCTGGGGTAAAAATTGAAAAGCCACCATCCGTTTCATTTGGAAATCTTCCTTTCAAGGATTTAGGTGTTAGTGCTACAGTTTATACTGTGCTGGCAGAAAGTTTTGCAGCCCCTTTGATTCCCCATGTTCCCGATACCGTCGTACAGAGCCCTAACCTGCAACCTGTTCAGGTAGAACAGCCTACACTCAATGAAGGGTTGGTTCAAAGAGAATTAATTCAGGGGGAGGTTGTTCAGTGAGTATCAATGCTTTTTACGTTCCCACAAATAATTTATCACCTGCTTAATCTTCCTCTTGCCATTAATTTTCCTACTTGAGTAAATTGATCCGGGAAGAAAACAGTTGATCTTTCCGGTTTTGCTATCCCTTGTTGTGCCATAAATTCCCGTAACGGTGCATTGGCAGCATACGTTCTGTCTACTTCTACTGGACGAAGTGGTCTGATCCTGTCTCCCGCAGCATGGTACATTCCCACAACTGCATCAGTACAATTTCTGTATAACAAGTCATAGGCTCTTCCTTCCAAATTACGGGCAAACCACTGTACTGCCTTTTTTGGATCTCCAGTGCTATCAACTGCCCGCAGTTCAAATTTGTGGCCAGAGAATTTTTGTTCCAGTTCCGATAGTGAAATTTGAGAACATTTTGGTGGCCGGCAGCCATAAATCATACCATTCCTTACCGCTTCGATATGCCCATATTCTCCGGAAAAACCGGCTAGCTTGGAAAGTCTTTTAATGTCATCATAAGCATCGATTAAAATAACATAATCTTTGTCTGGCTGCAATTGAGAGAAAGCCGGAGTTTTCGGAGTTTCCGGTGTTTCAGAAGAGGATGAAAGCGACGGATTAGGTGTACTCTTAAATGGCTGATCACAAGCACCAGGTAAGGCCAGCACGGCGGCCAGGTAGACTCCGGCCGCGCTGAAGAGATACGGTTTCATAGCTGAGGAGAAAGGCTACCTGTTTATAAACTTTCCCATTAATTACTCATAAAGAGTAAACCAAACTCCTCTTAAACTCTCCGGTCAGGTCAATCCCCTTAAAAGTTTACTATCATACCGTATTACTTTTAATTAAAGTTTACCATTGCACCAAGAAGATTTATAAAGACAGGCCTCTTTAGGGAAGAGATGGACTTTAAAGGCATCATTAAAGAGCAACGGGAAGAGCTGGCGAGTATTGAAAGGCAGGAGAAGATTATTCCCCGGGAAAAACAGGAAGAAGCGCGAAAGGTTCTTACCCATCCTAACATCCTGGCGGTCCTGGGGATCAGGCGATGCGGAAAATCTGTTTTTTCCTATCTTCTGGCCAAAGAGAGCCGCTTGGGCTACATCAATTTTGATGATGAGCGCTTAGTAGGCCTCGGCAGTGAAGATTTGGATAAAATACTGATTTCGTTCTATGAATTGTATGGTGAGCTGGATTATCTTATTCTTGACGAAATCCAGAATATCAGGAACTGGGAATTGTTTGTCAACAGGCTGCGAAGAACGAAGCGGGTTATCATTACCGGGAGCAATTCTACGTTGTTATCGGGAGAGCTGGCCCGGCATCTCACCGGCCGATATATTGACGTGGAACTATTTCCCTTCTCTTTTAAAGAATTCCTGTTGAAAAAAACGTTTAAAGAAGCGCCGGCCTACACCGCCCAGGAAAAAGGGGAAATCTTTAATTACCTAAATGAATATTTGCAGCTCGGCGGATTTCCGGAAGTCTATAAATTTGGCCGGGTGATCCTTTCCAGGATTTATGAAAATATCATTACTAAAGACATTCTGTTAAGGCATAGAATCACCAAGATTGATGAACTGAAAAAGCTGGCCAATTATCTGCTCACTAATTTCTCTCAGGAAGCGACCTATAGTAAGTTGGCAAACATTCTGGGAATAAAACGGGTTTCCACCATCTCCAATTGGATTTCGTACCTGGAAAACTCTTTTCTGATTTTTAGGGTGGAACGATTCGACTTCAAACTCAAAAAACAGTTTATCGCTCCCAAAAAATTTTATGGCATTGACCCGGGCTTGATCAATTTCATCAGCTTTCAGTTTTCAGACAACCTGGGCCGATTGATGGAGAATGTGGTGGCGATTGAATTGCAGCGAAGAAAATCAGCGGAGCTGTTATCAGCTATTTATTATTGGAAAGATCACCAGCAGCGGGAGGTTGACTTTGTCATCAAAAAAGAAAAAAAAATCCTAGAGTTGATTCAAGTAACTTATGCTTCCCGCAAGCAGGATCTCAAAGCCCGGGAGCTCCCCTCATTAATGAAAGCAAGCCAGGAACTACGCTGCCAGAATCTTACCGTCATTACCTGGGATTACGAAGCCAGAGAAAATCAGCTTCGTTTCATCCCTTTATGGAAATGGCTGTTGAACAGGGAGAATAGTTAATCCGGCCGAGCCATTAATTCAGTCTCAACTCCTCTTAAACTCTCCAGCCAGGTCAATCAATTCGACATGGCCCAGGAAGACGCCGCGGCAGCAATATCTCTCCACGCCCAGTGCATCCAGCACTTTGCCCGGCTGCTCGCCTTTATCCAGGCGTTCCTTGTATTCCTCATAGAGATGCCCGGTGGGCTTGCCGCAACTCCAGCAACGGATGGGAATGATCATTTTTATTTTCCTCCATGTAATTGACCCTTAAATTAGTCATTATCGTTACGGTTTCTTCATCGGTACGACTTCTGTCGGGCTGCCCGGGCCTTGGAATCATTGGGCTTGCGGGCCTCTTTGCGCCGCACATCAGCCACTAGCAGCAACCGATCGTACTCATCAAATGTTCTTTTCAGCTGTGGATTGTGCTGGACCAAAGCCCGGGCAATCGCCAGCCGGGCCGCATCAGCCTGCCCATTCACGCCCCCGCCGCAGACATTGACAGCGAGATCGATTCCCTGAGCCGCTTCTCCTGCCAGCAGCAACGGCTCCTGGACGCGCAGCCGCGACAGGTGATTGCTGTAATGTTCCAGAGCGATATTGTTGATCAGGACTCGTCCCGTTCCGGGATGCAGCGTGGCACGGGCAATGGCCTGCTTGCGCTTTCCTTTGGTGTGAATCACTTTCTGCATGGTCTGCTTTCTCCCGACGGTATATTTTTCTTTACCTCTGCTTTCTCCCGATGTGATGCTTTTCCCTACCTATGCTTTCTCCAGATGGTATGCTTTTTTCCTACCTATGCTTTCCCTCCTATCGCCCGGCACAATTCACCGACGGTCATGTGCCGTAACGAGGGCAGTTTCGCTTTTGATTCTTTCGCCACGGTGATCAGTTCCTTTCCCTGAAACACGTCAGGAATTCCGCGGTAACAGAGCACCCTTTTAAAAGCTTCCTTCCCGCGCGCCTGCTTCCAGGGCAGCATGCCCCGAATGCAGCGGCGCACCATCCGTTCCGGCAACCGGCTGTGCGTCTGGCTTTTCAACGGATAGCCTTTACGGTTTCGCCGCTGCTGTTGCCAGGCCATGGTGTTGGCTTTCTTTCCGCTGATGACGACGTTCTCGCAATTGACGACGGCAACTTCTTCCCCCAGCAAGGTTTGCTTGGCGACCAAACTAGCCAGGCGCCCCAGGATTATGCCATCGCCATTAAAAATTTTCATCCCATAATCCTCACATTTTTCCCCTCAGGGTTCTGCTGCAGCAGTTCAGAGATGGAAAGCGTTTTCCCTTTTGCCTGCAGTATCTTGTCCCGGGCCCCGGCGGAAAAGTTTAGGGCAGCAACCGTCACCGGCTTGCTCAACTCTCCCACGCTGAGCACTTTCCCCGGCACCAGCACCGTCTCACCCTCCCGGGCATACTTCTCGATCTTATAGACATTCACTTCCCGTCTTTGCCGCGTCGGCCGGTTCACTTCCGCCATGATTCGTTTCCAGAACCTGCTTTCCCGCGCCGACGGCTGTAATTCCTTCAACAGCAGCTGTACCTGGAAATTGTCTGGCCCGGTGCGTTTCATAATGAGTTACCTATTTTGCCTGTCGTCTATTAAAGCTGCTTCTCCAACTCCTCAATCTTTTCCAACAAAATATCGGCGCTGGTATTAAGCATTTCTTTGCAGCTCAATTGCCCCCAGCTTTCTACCGTAAAGACGAGATTGTCCGAATATTCCAGGGAGATGCCTTTATCCAGTTCAGCATAATATTCCAGCAGGTTGCTGTCATAGATTTTCTCCTGGTCAACTTTCAGGCGTTTTCCTTCCAGGACAAACACACCGTCCGAACAATTTTCAGCGACTTTTTCCGGATCCTTGACCTTGTCGACGGCCACAATCGGTTCCTTTTTGTAATAGGCCCAGCCGGGCATCCATTTGGCATGAGCTTTTCCCTGCCCTACCACGGCCGTCAGGACGACATCCACCCGCTGCCTGCTCAACAATTTCACCAGCGGCATCTTGGGATGGGCAAAAGTGCATTTAGGATCTTCACTTTCCGCTTCTTCGGCATAGACATAGCCTTTCTTTCCTGCTTTCAGCGTGATTTTCAATTCACACTGGGCACAGCCGGCACCGGCACATTTGCATTTCTCTTTCAGCACATAACTCTTCAGGTCAGTTTTGATCGGCGTCAATCCCAGGCGCAGGCCGAGCATTTCATCAAAGAGGGCCGAACTATTATCCTTGAATTCCAGATCTTCCACAGCCAGTGTGGGAACTTCCTCCAGAATCATCCGGCGGATGGTGTTGGCAAACACTTCATCGCTGTCCTTGAGCAGAAACTGCAATTTGTTCTTCTTTCGTTCTTCTTTGATTTTTTCGAGTTTAACCATTTTAAACACCTTGCTTATTTCTCTATATTAATTCTCTAAACCCTCCTGCCCCTCCTTCCTCCTTTCGCCCGGCAGCCATTATGCGGCTCGGGTGTTACTTCCTCGATTTTCCCGATCCTTATGCCCATACGGGGAAATGTTCGAATCGCTGCCTGTGCTCCCGGGCCAGGGTTCATCGGGCCATTATGTCCGCCCTTGGCCTTGACGCGGATGATTAAGCCGGTAATGCCTTTTTCTTTGATGATTTCTGCAACTTTTTTGGCGGCGCCCATCGCTGCTGTCGGCGAGCTTTCCAGCCGATCCTGCTTGACGATCTGTCCTCCCGATGAGCGGGCCAAGGTTTCCGTGCCGGTAATGTCAGTTACCGTGATGATGGTATTATTGTACGTTGAGCGGATATGAGCAATGCCCCAGCGGATTGGCTGGGAAGTATACTGCTGCCTGGGCTTAGGCTGCTCTGGCAGTGGTGCTGGTGATGTCATGCTGCTTTTCCTCCAACTCGTTCTCTTCCCATCTGTCCCCTTTGCGGGAATTTAGTTTGGCCCCTCCGGCGTTCACCTCGTTGCTTACCCCGTCGTTCCCCACGTCGTTCACCTCTCCCGGTTCTTTCCATTGGCGCACGTTCCTTTTTAGCCTCTCGTACAATGGGAACACGTTCCGGGTGATCGGCATTGGTAAACACCGAGTTGCCTTTGAACGATAATTGGGCTTCTTCCTGAGTGGAAAGGAGATAGCTGGGTGAGGTGATCTCTTTTCCTCCGACGGTCACGTGGCGATGGGTAATGAACTGCCGGGCCTGCTTGGCGCTTCTGCTCATCCCCTTCCGATGGAGCACGGTTTGAATACGCCGCTCCAGGATATGGTTCAGCGTCAGGCTGAGCACGTCGTCCAGCCGGGCATCCGGTTTCAGCAGCCCTAATCGCTGCAGCTTGCTGAGCAGCTGCTGCTGTTCTTTCTGCCCCTGAAGAGAGGAATCGGCAATCAGGTGTTTGGCCCGGTCTTTATATTTCTTAAGGAACGACTTGGCGATCAGGATTTCCTTGCGCTGGCGCAATCCATATTCCTTCTTCAGCTGCTTTCCTTCCTCGATCTCGGCCAGGATCCAGGGATGGGCGGGAGTAAGGTACTTCTTTTTCGGTTTTTTGATGTCGCCCATGGATTAAGTGATATTATTTTTTTCAGATTTTTTCTGCGCTATCATTATCATTTCTTCTCTTTCTTCTTGCCTTCTTCCTTGCCCGCAGCAGCCTGGGCGGCAGCGGCTTTCTTCTTGACCACGCCCACAACTTTTCCTTTCATCTTGCGGAAATTGCTGCGGGTGCGTTGCCCTCTTACCGGCTGGCCCATGATGTGCCGCACGCCGCGATAGCAGCGGATCTTCTTGAGAAGCTTGACGTCATTCTCCGTCGTGAACGTCAACGTGCCGGTGATCAGGTGCCGGTTCTCTCCACTCTCCTGGTCCTTCCGCCGGTTGCACATCCAGACGGGCAGGCCCGCTGACAAGGGATTGGCAATAATGGAATTTAATCTTGCTACCTGCTGCTCCTGCAGGTGTCCAGCTTTAGTCGCCCGGGGAATCTCCGCCAGGTTGCAAAGCGCGTCCGCAAAGTCGATGCCGATGCCTTTGACGGCTGTCAAGGCCCAGCGGACCTGCTTATTGCCGGGAAGATCGACATTGGCAACCCGAACGATGTGTTTGAATGGGGGTGATGGTTGCGGTGATGATTGTTGTGGTGGTGATAATGGCTGCGGTGTCGGTGAGGAGGGCTGTGCTCGTGGCGGTGGTAATGGTTGGTGAGGTTGTAATGGTTGCAGTTCAGCCATGGTCTGATGAAATTCCGAGAATACACCAACGCATAGTATATTTGTATATTAGTCCTAATGCGCGTGAACTCGGACTTTGCCCCTCTTCTTCTGCGGGAGGTTTATAAAGATTTCCAACAATTCCAGAGAATTTTGGAAACCCCGGAAGCTTCGCTTCCCTCTGGTTTCCAAAAATTTCGGAGAAATTTTGCTGACCACGGGAACGTTGTTTCCGTATGGTTCCTATGATTTGACAAGGCTAATTTAAATATCATTGTTTCTTTCCAGACCAAAAAAAGAGATCATGGACGAACACACCATCCCGCTCAAAGAATTGTACAGCCGGCTGCGTAGTTCTGAACAGGGCCTTGCTCATCTGGAAGTGGAAAAAAGGCTGAAGGAATTTGGCCCCAATGTGCTGGAGACCAGGCAGAAATTTGTCTACCTCCTCCAATTCCTGCAGCAGTTTACCAACTTCTTTGCTCTGCTGCTGCTTACAGCAGCCATCCTTGCCTTGGTGGCCGAGTCCGTCCGTCCCGGACAAGGCAACCAGTATATCGGCATAGCGTTAGTGGGCGTGGTCATCATCAATGCCATTTTTACCTTCCTGCAGCAATACCGCTCCGAAAAAATCATGGAAAAGTTTCAGAAGATGCTCCCGCCGCAGGCAGAAGTAGGGAGAGACGGGAAACGGCAGAAAATTCTGGCTTCCCAACTGGTTCCCGGCGACATCATTTTTCTTTCGGAAGGGGATAAAGTCCCTGCCGATTCCCGATTGATTGAAGAGAATGCCCTGAAAGTTGATCACTCGTCCATTACCGGCGAATCCGAGCCGCAGTTGCGCTCGCTGGAGTGCACGCATGAAAACATTCTGGAATCCAGAAATATGCTCTTCTCGGGAACATTGGTGCAAAGCGGCGACGGGAAAGCAATAGTTTATTCAACGGGAAATGATACTCAGGTAGGAAAAATCATGGCTTTGACGAAGGAAACGGCTGACGTTGATACTCCTCTCCATCGCGAGCTTCATCATTTCATCTGGATCATTTCCGCCATTGCCCTCACGGTGGGGACGCTGTTCTTCCTTCTGGGCTTGTTGAGAGACCTGACGCTGATCAGCAGCCTCATTTTTGCCGTGGGCATCATCGTGGCCAATGTGCCGGAAGGGTTGCTGCCGACGGTAACTTTGGCGTTAAGCCTGGCCTCCAGAAGAATGGCCAGGAGGAACGCACTGGTGCGGAACCTGGAATCGGTCGAGACCTTGGGTGCAACCACCGTGATCTGTACGGATAAGACCGGCACCCTGACTGAGAATAAAATGACAGTGACGACGCTCCTGCTCAACTTGGAAGAGTTTCCTGCCGCGGATAAAAAAGCATCTAAAGCCTGGCCTTTTTCCTGGCTGCTCAGGACGATGGTGCTCTGTAACAATGCCCATTCTGCCGGTGGAAAAAAATTTGTAGGAGATCCAACTGAAACAGCGCTGCTGGATTATGCCCGGCAGTACCAGGATGTTGCGGCTCTCGGGAAGAGGGAGAAACGCTTTCAGGAGCTGCCTTTCGATTCCAAAACAAAAAGGATGATCACCCTCAATCAGTCCGGGGCTAATTTCGGGGCAAAAAGGATCGCGTACCTGAAGGGCGCGCCGGAAGTGGTAGAAAGGAAATGCACGAGAATAATGCTCAATGATAAAATCCTGCCTTTCACACCGGCACGGAAAAAAATGCTTCATGATAATTACCGCACCATCGCTTCCCGGGGAGAGCGGGTCTTAGCCTTTGCTTACCAGGAAATGGGCGCTGCGGCCCTCTCGGAGGGGAACTTTATTTTTCTGGGTTTAGTGGGGATGACCGATCCGCCCCGGCCGGGAGTACCCGAGGCGATTCAGAAATGTAAAACTGCCGGGATTAAAGTGATCATGATCACCGGCGACCATAGCCTGACCGCAGCATCCCTGGGCAGGAAGATCGGCTTGCTGGAAGCAGGAAAGAAAGCAACGATTGTTACGGGAGATCAGCTGGAAACGATGGATGAAGATGAATTAAAGCAAGTACTGAAAAAAGAAAATCTGCTTTTTGCCCGCTCGACGCCTGTCGAGAAATTGCGTATCGTCAAAGCCCTGCAGGTAATGGGGGAAGTAGTGACGGTTACCGGTGATGGCGTGAACGATGCCCCGGCCTTAAAGAGTGCTGACATGGGCGTGGCCATGGGCAAAAGCGGGACGGATGTGGCCCGGGAAGCCAGTGATTTGGTGTTGCTGGACGATAACTTTGCCACGATTGTCAATGCTGTCGAGGAAGGCCGGACAATTTTTGACAACATCAGGAAATTCATTACTTATATATTAACAAGTAATCTCCCGGAAATCATTCCTTTTATTGCTTTTGCCCTGCTGAACCTGCCCCTGGCCATAACGATCATACTTATTCTTTCCATTGATCTGGGAACCGACCTGCTGCCGGCAATCGCGCTCGGTTCCGAAAAGCCCGAAGAGGATGTGATGCACCAGAAGCCGCGTTCCCGGAAAGAAAAGTTACTGACCAAATGGATGCTGATTCGTGCGTACCTGCTGATGGGGATGATTCAGGCCGTGGCCGGGTTTTTTGCTTTTTTTACTATCCTCGGCCGGGGCGGGTGGAAATGGGGACAGGAATTAGCAGCAGGCAATGCCTTGTACCAGAAGGCAGTCACCGCCTTCTTTGCTGCTGTGGTGGTCTGCCAGATAGCCAACGTGTTTATCTGCCGTGCCAGAAGGGAACCACTGCATAAGATTGGCTTCTTCTCCAACAAATTAGTCTGGCTGGGAATTGCAGCAGAGATAGCGTTGTTGCTGATGATTGTGTATCTGCCGCAGACACAGCTCTTTTTTGGCACTGCACCACTGACGCTGAAGGAATTACTGTTGGGTATCCCCTTTGCCCTGTTGATGATTTTCATTGACGGGACGCGGAAATATCTGCTGCAAAGAAAAGTCTGGTGGGTGGAGAAGTATGGGAAGTGGTAGTTCTGCTGGATAGAAATTATGCTGAATAGAGATTAAAGCTTTTTTCTATCCCCTAGTGGTCAGATAAATTTAAATACCTCTTTTAAATACATCATCAAGGTATCGACCCGGACAGTTCAGTTGTCCTGGAAAGGATGCTATCATCGCAGCCTCTGTCAGGTGCTCACCATTGGTACGGTGTCTGGACTATAACTCACTGTACGAAACCTGTGCCTGTTAAGCTTGACGATGGGGCGTAGGAGCCAACCGTTAAAACCAGCTGATAGGTTAAGTTCGATTTCAGTAGTGCGTTTGCGGCACTCTTGCACTGAGTCCAGAGGTCTAGAACATGGGAAAAAAGAGGGCGAAGAAGGGAAAAAAGAGTAGCAAGAAGGCTGCTTCTGCATCTAAAAAGCATAAAAAGAAGCCACGAAGCGCTAGCAAGAAGAGCAAGAATTCTAAAGTGAGGAAATTAATTAAGTTAGCGAAGCTGCGGCAGAAGGGTAAAGGAAAGAAATCTGCAGCCAGCAAGTCCAGGAAGAAAGGGAAGAGAAGGTAAGTCCCTGATTTGTGGGTGTGGATGATATTCTTTCATTATCCACTGTTAGGTACCGGATTTTGCCTCTGTTATCCCGAAACTACTTTACATCCCGAAACATTTAAATACTACTTATACTACTTAGTGTAAAAAGTAGCATGGAAACTAAAACGGTGAAAATAAGTGCTGCGACCTACCGGGAAATCTATGAGTACGCGGGTGAACTGCAGCGGAAATGGGGGAAGCCGGTTTCCCTAGATCGAACACTTTCTTTTCTTTTTCATAAAAAAAAGTTAAGTGATTTAGCGGGTTGCTGGAAAATGAGTGATAAAGAAGCGGAAGAGATGATGAAAACGCTACATCGAGGGTGGAAAGAGTGGAAGATCAAATCTGTTTAGACAGCGATTTTCTGGTTAATTTTTTAAGGAATAAACCAGAGGAAAAAGAATTTATTCGCCAACATGAAGACACCGACATTCTCGCTACGACGTTTATAAATCTGTTTGAGCTCTATTATGGGGCTTATAAATCGGGTGTTTATGAAAATATTCTTCGCGTGGATGAGTTACAGCGTCGCTTAAAAATAATTCCTTTGTCGAAAGAGACAGTGAAACGAGCTGGAGAAGTTTTAGCGGAGTTAGAGAAACGTGGCGAACCGATTGATTTTCGTGATTTATTGATCGGCTGCGCGGCACAGGTAGAAGGGTTTGGCATTAAAACATATAGAGAAACGCGATAATTATGTTACATCCATAACGCGTTTCTAATATAGTAAAGCGCCAAAATTGATTATAACATAATTAGCGCGCTTTATTATACAATAAGAAACATTTTGAAAAGGTGCCGGCTTTGGTTCTGGTCTAACTTCTTTGTATTTGTTGAGCACCGGGCGTCGAGCTCTTCTCGGCTTGCTCGGTCCTCTCTCCCTGTTCCGCTTTCTTCTTCCGGCCTTTCCGTTGCTCTTTCTCCTCTTCTTCCTGCCGATCCCGCAACTGCCGTTTCCATCTCGACAAGGTGTAATTCACCGGATTCTTTAACCTGGAGCACCATTCGGCATTACAATGCACGCCCATGTCCTTGTAATACGCTTCATTATCACAATTCGGCGGCAATTTATCGCCGGGCTTAAACAACCGCAGCTGCCCTTTGATATAGACTTCCCGCAGCGGCTCGCGGTTTTTTTCTGCATTCCATTTCTTCAGGTATTCCTCAATTTCAGCCTTGCTCCAGCCAATCTTTCCTAAATAATTCATCAGGCAGAAGACCCCTCGCTTTCGCCCATCATCCAACCCGGCCAGAATCTTCTGCATGCACGGCGGGAAGAATTCTTCTTTAATGGGGCTTTCCAGAACAATTTCCTCAAACCTTTTGGCTTCTTTTCGATACTCTTTCACTTCTGTTTTGACATCGAAATCCAGCGCCTGCAGCAACAGTTGCCGGGCAGTTTCGCCCTGAACGGCGCGGTTAAGGAAGGTAAATGGAGATAGTATAACTCCTTCTGGCCGGGCTGTTTCCTTGACAAATTCCATTACTTTTCCCGGATTGAGCGGAATGCTGGCCAATCCCGATTTTTCATGCAGGCTGTAGGGCATCCGGTACAAGTGGCGGGAAGAGAGCAGGATGGTGTCAATTGCCAGAAATTTCTCCACATTCAGTTTTGCGATGCTGTCACCGAACTCATTTCGTTGGTAGCGCACGATGTCTTCCTGGTGGAGGCCAGTTTTTTCCTTGATGGCCGAGATATTTCCGTTTTCAAACTCCATAATTTTTCTTCCTAATTCTTCCTTAATGTTTTCCTTCACATACCAGGCTATTTTTTTAGGCGCTTCCGGGAAGAGATCTTTGGTCGCAGTGGTGCCAATATTTTTGGGAAAAGCGTCAAAAGGAATGCCGATGTGGAAGCCCTTATTGCCGCTGAACTTCACCGAGAGATCTTTCACAGCAGTATACTGGAGGAACTTAAGGATCAGGTCAGCAGCGATCTTGCTGTAATCCAGAATCTTACAGTCGATATCCAGCACCAGATCCCAGCCTACACGCAATTCATCCAGATTTTTTCGTGGGAGATTGCTGACCAAAGCCAAAGGATTATCCCACAATTCCTCGCTGGCATGGAAAGAGGTAGCATTCTGCAAGGCTAAATTGATGACTTCCCGGGGAAACAATAAGATGTCCGGCCTTTTCCCGAAGGCTTCATCATAACGGACACCCACTTCTTTCTGCTGAGCATGCTGCACCAAAGCTTCCTGAATCTCCTTGCGCTTGTAGTATTTCAGCAGGATGCTTTGGTGGATCGCCATTAAATGAGCCAGAGAGGAACAACGATATTTAAATTTTATCTCAGAAATTTACAACTTCCCGATTTCCTTCTTAAACTGCTCCGCCTTCCTGCTTAAATTGCCCAAAGCTTCTTTTAAAGCCTTCCGTGGCTCGATGCCTTTGGTCTCCAGCAGGAATTGCGGCAAGCCGACCAGAGAATGATCAATGCGATAGGTCGCGATGTTCACTCCTTTCACCTGCTGCAGCTCGTGCTTCAGGGCATTACAGAACGTATGCGTCTCTCCCTTCAGCTGGAACACCAGGCGGGACTTGCTTTCCTCCAGGACGGCGAATTCCATTCTCTGCATAGTTATAGGGCTGGTTTATAAAGATTTCCAAAAACTGTTTAAGTTTTTGAAATCTCGGAAGCTTTGCTTCCGTATGATTGCTGCCGGTTTTGT
>JAHFSD010000003.1 GCA_023265925.1 archaeon | reverse complement strand
TTTCTGAAAGTTCTTTTTGAGTTATTTTTGGATTTTTTTTTATTAAAGCAAGAATCTTCTCCACAGTTTTCTCCACAGTTTTCTCCACAGTTTTCCGCTGGTTTACAGGGACGTTTACAGGGACGTTTACTGTCCCCCGTCTCGCCAGGTTGAGGTACTCCTTGCTCTTAAAAAAGATAATCCGGAAGTATTTCTCATCGACATCCAGTTTAAATGGCGGAGCTTGGGCCTGCCGGCAGAACCGCTTCATTCTAGCTAACCCTGAACCTATTTTTTCAATCTCTTTTATTCTAAAGAATAGCTCAGCCACAATCTCATTCCGGCGAAAGGTATCCCGGTCAAGCTCAAACCAGGACGGTTTCAGCCAGACATTAGTGATGGTGAGTTGATCAGGAAAAATCCGTAAAATATTATTATGTCCAGTTTCAAAATAATCCCGATGAATGACAGAATTGAGAACGGCCTCGCGGATTGCCTCGAGAGGATATTCATAGATATTTTCCCGCTGTGGTTTACCGGTGAACTTATAGGCCACGCGGGTATCTTTTTCCACAAAATTCATAACTTCCTCAACAATTGTGAATAAATCACCTTTGATTTCTTTTCTGTCAATGACATCACTCCCTTCCTTGTCCCGAAACAGCACACAGGTATAAACCGAATGGGAGATAAATCGTTGCGGTTCTTTGGCGAAAAATAAAATTCCGGCATTGTTCATTTTTTCGCCTTTCTCGAGAACGGTAAATTCATGCAATATTTTTTCAACCGGCAGGGCGACAGAGATGCCGGTTCGTCGTAAATAATTTCGTAGTTTAGCACGATCAAAATCCTGGGGGAAACGAAATTGGCCATTGACCAACTCATCGAACTTTATTTTCCCGTCGCTTACAGCCAGACTAAGAATCTTGTCCCGGCTCATTTTCTGAGCATTGGGCCCGAGGCGCAGGAAAAAGCCTTCTTTACATTTATAGGGCTTGTCCGGGCCTTCTTTTACTTCAATAATAAGAATATTGTCAAGGCGGCTGAAGGTAATGGGGATGGCCGGATCGCAGTTGTTGGCGAGGTCCTGAATTTGCGATTTAAGGCTATTGGTAATAGTAATCCCTTTCACTAATCCCGTATCATCCACCCCCACGAAAATCCGCCCGCCGGAAGTATTGGCAAACGCCACCATTTCTTTATCAATATTGCTCACGCTCTCTTTAAACTCTAGTTTCAGTCCTTCCCCTTCCTGCAGGATAAACGCCAATTCTTGTTTGTTCATGGTGAGCCTCTTTTGGCTGCAACGGTGTTTATGGTGCTGGACAGTTTCTTGGTAGCGGTTGATAATTCACCTGGGGTGTTTTGGCTATTTCACACAGATAAGCATTAATTTTCTGATACTCAACTGAGGAAGTTGTGCCCAGATTATATGGCTGCGCCGTCTGCCCCTGCCAGTCTTTCCGTTCAAAGAACAGGGTAAGCAAATTCTTAATTTCCGCATTATTATTCGGGGTTACCCCTGGCCCTTTCATCACCAGGCTGGCCACCCAATAATAAATTGCCAAAGCATTATTCAAGTCTCCCCCCATCAGCTTGATAATGTCGGCAGCGGACGCCTGCACGGAATCGTAATTCCCGCTCTTAAAATTGTCATGCAGGCCAATTAATTCCTGGGCCTGCTTCTGCAATCGAATCTTAATGGTGTGAATCGCTTTCTGGCTTTTGACCGGAATTTTTGCCGAGCCGCAGCTGCCCCCTTCATCCCGCTCCAGCAGTTCATAGGTGACGTGAATCTCCCGGGTATTGAGGCCGGATGAGAGCTGCTGCCCGGAAGTGATCTGGTAGATGCAGGCAGTAAGCTGATTGGGGAGAGTGGGATTGATCGTTCCGAGGATAGTATTTACTTTGAATCCGCCAAAGTTAAAAGTAACCTGATTGACCTCATCAACAGTAAACTGCGTTTGTCCATTCTTACTCAGCTTGCGATCAGGAGTTGTAGAATACCCAGAAGTTTCAATCACGGCACCAGAAGGAACGACCAATTCGGCATTAGCTCCCTGCTGAATAAACTGAAACTGATATTCTCCCGGGCTGCTTTCAGCAGGAAAAGATAGCCGCCCCAGCCCACATCCCGGATTACTTCCCTGTTTCAGAACAATATTGCTGGTAATGCCACCAAACATCGCTTCATTCACCGTCCCCAGGGTTTGTTCTTTCAACAATTGCCCCGGCATGTTTTCAGCGAGCATGATCGGGTTTGTTTCAGACGGTATTCCCGGCACAATAGGTTGCACGGTCCGTTTCAGGCATTTCCCTTTATCATCGAGATTCAGGTGCAGCCGCACTTTAATTTCATCGCCCGTTATAAACAGGTTGGGGCTGTCACAACTGATCCATTGGTTCAGCCGGCTGCTCCAGCAGTCCGCATAGGGCTCTTCAAAGGCTGCACCGCCAAAGCCCAGGAGCGAAGCTAATTCCGGGCACTCGTATCGTCCCGTCAACAGGTTGGCTTTACAGGAAATTTCTACAACTGGAGAAGTATCAATCAACGGCTCATAGAACACGCCTTTTCCACCGACAAAATAGCCTTCATCAAAACATTTATCTTCATTGCCTTTCTCCGACTGGTCAAGTGTAAGCTCCACTTTCAGGTGATCGTAGCGGTAATGCTTATCAAGGGGAAGGGGCGATTCCAGAGGAATGCTGAACATTTCGCCTGATTTCAAATCAAACCCGGTTTTTAACAGTGCGGTCTTCTCCCCTTCCAACGGCGAACTCACACTCTGCGCATTGATGCAGTCACAGCCTTTCCCATTGCAGGACCGATCTATCCCTGGCAGTTCTACATCTTCCGGACCGATACATTTCAGGGAGACGCTCCATTGCCGTATCCGGCAGCCGGGCAGAATGATGCCGCCGATGTTGTAGTTAAACACCGCGGTCTGCTTGGCGGGGTTATAGGTGCTAAGCTCCCGCTCTCTGGGCGCCATCACCACGCTGGTTTTCATCGGCACGGCATAGGCCGCATCCAGCAAAAATTCCTTGCTGAACAGGGGGAACTCAATGCCCAAAGCTGCTAAACAGATGGTCTGGACAAAACCTTGCGCGCCGGCCTTGAAATACTGATTGAGCTGCGCATTGCCGTAATCGTCCTTGAGATCTTTCACTGAACTTTCCAAAGCGTTAGGTATTTCCCCTAAACCGGTGGAAAACAGAACACCCACATCGCCAAACCTTCCTTCATTGTTATAATCTTCAATATTAACGGGATTGCAGCCACCGGCAATGTAGGCGATAGCTTTGTAAATCAGGCCACAGACATGCTGGGTAAAGAGTGTTTTACACATCCCGGCATCCTGTAGGCCGGTTTTCTTGGCTTCCACCAGGCAATTCCTCATCCCGGTCATGATACTTTCCAGCATTCTGATATTCTTTAGCGTTGACGATAAGCACACGGTCTGTAATGCACCTACAAACTGGGCATGGGGATCAACAGTGGGAATGTCTTTTTTACCAGTCACCACATCCAATAGATGGTTCTGGCCAAAGGCGCCCGAGAAGTCACGCTCGGAGAAATAACGGATTTCCGGATAATAGGTTCCTTTCTTTTTCCCGCTTTCCTGGAACACCCGCTCCTGGTGGTAGAACCATTTTTCCTTGAGAGGTTCACCATTTTCTTTTGTGCCGGCGACGTGCACTTTCTCTCCTACTGTTAGCTTTTGACTTTCATCTTTGATGCACACGCATTGTTTAACCACCGACGACGTTTCATCCGGCTCAACAAAACAATCAGAGGTATATCCAGCCATGTATCTGGCTTTTCCCTCTTTATTGATGTTTTTGAATTTAACACCACCATTTCCAATTAATTCCACTTCCCCACCCTGAATATTCTCAATGTAACAGCCATTTTTCACTGTTTTTCCTTCCACTACATCCACAACCCCACCGTCCGTATCCGCCTGGAATCCGGGCCGTCGCGGATTCTTACAGACGGTTTGACAGCTCTCCTCCCTACCGACAACATAGTTATCTGCTCCTTCCGGCTTGTACACCTTAAGTGGCGTCTCCGGAACTTTTAAATCTCCCAGCTGGGCTGACACTGGTTTCAACAAAAATATGCCTTTGCTGGCTTGTTCTCTATTTTGAACACTCTCATCATTAAAATAAACACTCTCATCATTAAAATACAATGTTCCTTTTGCCGTCTGCCAGCACACTCCGCCTTTGATTTCGACCGGCTTGGCCGTGACGGCAGTTTTCACCAATTCCTGGCAATTCTCCCTCTTAATCAGCGGAATGCCTCGGCCGGTCACGGCACATTCCTGCTGTTTGACAATCGCGGCGCCAATGGCATCGTCTTTAGCATCAGCCGTCCAGGCTGCCGGAACTTTACTGCAGAAAGCCCGGTCACAGCTCCAGCGATAAGCTGCATTCATCAAGGCTTCAAACTTCCAGGCTGCGGCCGTGTTGGGACAGCGCTTTTCCAAGGTTAACTTACCTAATTCAGTTGGATTATTATTAGCACCCTTTATTTCTTGTGGAGGATTTTCAAAGGTAAGGTAATACTTTATTTCCTCTTCCAGATAATAATCGCTGGGATTCTTACAACCTTTACTTTCTTTATCTATCTCATCCCTCTTAATCCCCGAAAACTTAAAATAGGACGTGTACTGTTCAAACTTCGATGTCACAATCCTGACCCATCGTCCCGCTGTCCGGCCTAAAAACGAGCCCATGCAGCCGAAGCCGGCAACGATAAACGCCTTCTCCAGAAATTCCCGCGCCGTAGTCAGTTTCTGGACACTTTCATCGAGAAATTCCACACCTTCATCTGCCAGAAAATCCGGAATCAGCTCGCTGCTCTTCAGTGGAATGTCAATAAAGTATCCTAAATCGGTGCAGGACGTCTGGAATTTCCCCTGGCCATACTTGTTCTCCCCTTCCCGCTCCTGATAGTACAATGTAATTTTCAGGGGAATGATCAATTCGCGTTTCTTGAAATCATTCCAGAAATCGTCCTCACGCTTGCTGATTTCATTAGTAGGACGAAGCTTCCAGGTGACATAGGCAACGGAACCGTCATTGTTCTTGATCAGGTTTCCCTGGGCCGGCAGAATCTTACAGCCCAGATTAAACTTGTCATCTTTTAATGTCGCGGCCGTACAGGCCGGCTCAATTTTGACGCTGCTGACTTTCGCGGCAGGCTCGACCACAATCTCACCAACTTGTTTTGGCACGCTCCCACCCAGATAATTGAACTGGAACACCGCCTGAATCTCCTGCCGGCCGTCATCCATTAATTGCGGCACTAACCGCAACGGCGTCTGGAATTTTGGCAGCGATTCGACGCTAAAGTCCAGATTCTGTGAGAAACAGGTATGCACATTGACCGTCGTCTGCCAGTAACTGCCCTTGCCGGTTTGATCTTCTGCAATCAAAAACACGTAATAGGCAAATTGCTGCTGCTGTGCCACTTCCTGAATGGGGAAGATGCTGTATTCCTTCAAACCGGCGGGCACTTCCCGCGGCGCGATGTCTTCCAGCTTCTGGTCGAAGACGGAAATGATGAATTCGACGTCCTTAAAAGTAAATTCGCCCTGCTCATTGGCAGTGACTTTAGCCCGCGCTCTTTTAAAATCCGGCTGGAATTCATAGCCCAGAGGACGATAGATGTAGAGGAAAACAGTCGCCCCTGGTTCCGTCGTGCCATGAATAGACGATTCGGCCCGGCCTTCATAATATTCCGTTCCCCGTTCCAGTTCCGCCTGGAGGGGAGGTGGCTGTGTATCAGAAGTAACCTCTACCTCGGTACTGCTTTCCCATCCGGCCCGGTCAGCAGCAGAGATGATTAAATGATTTTTTCCTTCTTCCAGCGAAACGCTCTGGCTGAAATTCTGTCCTTCGCCCTGGGCCGCCGATTTATTGTTGACGATGATTTGAAATTTTGCCGGCTCAGAAATCGTTCCCTTGATTTCCACCGCTTTTGTTTCTACCAATTCAGGAAGGGGCTGTAGCTTGATGACGGGCTTCAGCGTGTCCGGGAACACTGTTCCGGAAAATGTGCCCAGATTGCCGGCAGAATCTTCCGCGTCCACCCGGATGGTGTTATCCTGATCTGCTACAAGCAGAATTTCCAGGAAGGTAAAGTTGCCTGTAAGCGTCGTCGTGCTTCCGGCCAGGTTATCATTGACGAACAAACGTACGTTGGCATTAGCTTCAGTTGAGCCGGTGATCTCCACTTTATTTCCCTTGACGATTGGTGGCAGAAGTACCGCCAGGGTGGGCGCAGTCGTATCCGGCCCCAGGGTGGTGAAAGAATAAAGATTTCCCTGATTATCGTCAGTACCATCATTGCTTTGCACTTTGTATTGGTAGGAAGTAAATGGTGTCAGTCCGGTAAGGGGCAGCTGGTGATTCAATACCGGGTTGGCATCGCCCAGCGCAGCCAGGCTTTCCGGGCTGGTTCCATAAAACACAAAACTGTCGGCGGGCTCATCCGTCTGCCATTTAACTACCGCACCTGTGTCGGTAACATCTTCAGCACGAACATTCGAGATCTGCAAGGCGCTTAGCAAGGGAAAGTTAAGTACAAGAACAATGAGAAATAGTCCAACAATAACTTTTTTCTTTGATTTCATGTCGTAGTTCAGGTCTTGATTTCCGGTTTTGGGACAAAAGCGCTAAATCCATCGAGGCCAAGCAGCAGTTCAAACTGGTCTTCTTCACTGCCGGCTCGCGAGACCGTATGAAACACGATTTCCTGCGCTTTCTGCAGCTGTTCCCAGGGAACAGTCCAGTTGCCGGCATAGCCCGCCACAAAATTCTCGCCATCAAACACTTTCACCTCCACCACATAAGGAAAGTCAGCTTTTGCCAGGAAATCCATCGTTTGCTCATCGACGATCTTTGGATCAAACTGCGCGGAACGCACGGCACTTAATTCCTGGAACGGCTGGTTGTGCTTATAGTATTTCAGGGAGATGACGGCAGCCTCTGATTTTTTGAGTTCCTGGCCAGCACTGACCTGCGGGAAAGGCTGTTCTTTATATTCATGTTTCAGGACTTTGATTTTTCCAACAGGGATACTCTGCAGGGGAACCAGATTTAATTCTACCACTTTCCCCGGCGAGGTTACGACCCGTTCCCAGGCTTCTTTATACTTTTCCTTTTTTCCCCGCAGAATCCCGCCGACGCAATAGGGATAGTTGGTGGTATAGGCTGCCACCGGGCCCAGGTTAGCAAAGCCGTACACGGTTTTCCCCTGAGGACAGGTATAGCGCAGGCAGGTAAAGCTAAGCTGCACGTTTTCAAGTGGATCGCGGGTATAGATGCCGCTTTTTTCTTCTTCAATCAATTCATAGGTAAGCGCGGTCATGGGCAAGCGTGCGTTTGAACAGAATTCTTCGTCACTCACCTCGTCGAAGAAGACGGTTTTACGGAATTGGGCAGTATCGCTGCGGTCAGGAATGTTGCGTTTCAGGTGGACCGTCATTGCCACAGTGAAAGGATAATCCGTAGTTTCATCCCGCACCGTGACTTTGACCGGATAACTCACGTCATAGACAAATTTCCACGATTGCAGGCAGAAGAGCGACAAGAGTTCATTTCCCCCTCCCAGTTGATTGCTGCGTAAGGAGCTCCCGCTTCTGGGCGTAACCTCAAAGGCAAACGGATAATTATTTTGGTATTCAAACAACACGCTTACCTGCGGCTGGGAAAAATCTTCACCCAGATCCATGATGTAATGGTGCTGGTAGTAAGGCAACGTATCGGGAAATTGCACGTAGTCAGTCCCGCTCATTCGTAATTCACGCAGATTGACCCGCAGCAGGTCTTGAATAGTTTCTTTTACTTTGCTGATCGGCCACTTTTTCTGCCCACAACTGACTTCAAACCCAGCCAGGGGAACGTCAGGATGCTCCAGGGCCAGCAAGTCCTGAGTAAGGTCTTCCAGCTTGAGTGTCGCCATCTCTGTTTCCACGATCCGCTTGGCAGTTTCATAGACGCGCTTAAGCTTAATGGGAGAATCAGCGGTATGATCAGCTAACTCGGTGATGATTTCTCCAGCTTTGTCACGGATTTCTATCACCCAATGGACATTGAAGATTGTTTTGGCATCAACGATCTGCGTGTCCGCTTCAATGGCACTCTTTTCCACCAGCGTGAATTCCTGCTGGAAGGATTCTGTATCCAGCAAACAGGGACGCACGTTCTTTTCCAGATACCCATCAACCTGTGCCTTGATTTCATCTAATGAGGGAATACTCGTCGTCGGCCCATAAGCCCAGTAAGGAATGACTGTAAAAGGAGAAGTCCGTAAATGCCGGCCGCCATCATTCGCTAGGTCAGAAGGAACAACGATATAGCCGCCCTGCAATCCTACCTTGGTTAACGCCTCCCGGCCGGCAGTGGCGATGCAGTTGCTGATGAACGTTTCAATCTTACCTTTCTTGGTCGGCAGCAATTCTTCCGGCTTAATCGTAATGACTTCCCGGCGGAACACTACTACCAGGATCAATGCCAGCAGGAACAGCAAGCCCAGGATGATGAATACCGTCACTTGAGCTTTTTTACTGGTAAAAGGCCGATTACCCTGCCTACTAAAATCTACGTCAAACCTCTTTTGGTACATCAAGGAGAGAATAGTCTGATGGTTTATAAAGGTTATGATGGGTGTTTAGGGAAGAAATTCAGGAAGAAAAACAGCAGGGGCTGTAAGAGAACTTTACCCAATATACCCTGCTTCTTTCTGCCGGGCTTTCGCTCCGGCCTGCTCGGCCACCTGCGCCCACTCTTTGGTTTTCTTCATCAGCTCCTGCTCCAGGCGGATGATTTCTTTCCCCATCTTCTGCAGGCTGATGCCTAAATGGTATTTTCCCTCTAAAACACGCAACATTTCCTGTGCTCCCTTGATGCCCAGATACATCGGATGGCCAAAAGTCTCAGCCAGCAAGGCCACGCCTTTCACACCGCGTTTCCGGCCCAGGCCAATCAGCACGCCGGAAACGCCGATGATCGGCCCTACCACGCCAAAAATCGTTTTCTCTACTCCCAATCCCGGCTGGGCATACTCTTTCAACAAAGCCGCATCGTTGCTGGTGCAGTAAACGCGCGGCTTGTCCGGGACATGCTGCATGCCAATGCCGCCCGTGGTAATAACTTCAGAACAGTTAAATTGCTTGGCGATGGTCAGGATCTCCTCACAGAACGTGAAGCAGCTTTCTTCGTCGATGGGCTGGATGTCGCCCGTCAGCAGCAGCAGGTCCCGCGTTCCCTCGCCATTGAATTTTTTGTAGTACAGCTCGATCTTGGGCATTTCCACCAGGTTCTGGTCATTCACAAACACCGAGTGGGGAAACTTGGTGCAGAAAAAAGAGTACAGTTTCACGGCTTTAAATTCATCGACCAGGAAATCGACGGCGATCTTGCCGACGTTGCCGATGCCGGGAAGCCCTTCGATGAATAAGGGACGGTCTAGTTTAGGGAGGGTTTTAGTTTCCTGAGTGAGTTCCCAGCGGGGTTTCATGGGGTAAGCAGAAATTTCCCTTCTTTAAATAGTTTTAGTAAAAGTGCGGGGGACGTGACTTTCACACCGTTACACTATTTGTCAGTGTCGTGGGGCTTTATGCCCCACCTGAGTACGACTCGCCTAGTGTAACTGGCCTTTGAACACGCGTACCCACTCCTCGCCGTTCAGGCAAGCCTCTTTCTCAGGCTTTCTCTGAAAGGCTCTAAGGGACTAGCCCCTCAAGTTCGCCAGGTTGTTTACCCTCTAGCGGATTTGGCCAGGCTCTCCCACCCCCGCATCTTCAGCTATGATTATGGTGTGATTTAAAAGGTTAACGAAGAAATTCAGCAGCTTGTCCAATTTCAGCGGCCCGGCCCGGATAAATTCACATCTAACATTTCATGATATCGTGTTGCCGGGACAAACCGCAACTCAAATTGATCATAGGCAGCGTTAAACCGCTGCACGATTCCTGGTTGGGGCTCGACAAGGCAGACGGTTGGCTTTTTTCCGGTGTAGATACTCCTTCGTTCTAAAAGTGCCTGGGCAATGTGACGCACATACGTTTTGGTAGTTTCATAACTGGCATCACCCACAAACAGCTCAAATGGTTCTACCGAGGTGAGCAGGAGATGCTGAATCTGCTGTTCCTGCAGCTGGTAAAGGCCACGAATCTTTTCCAGAGCAACCCCCACATACTCACTTCCCACCCCTATAATATCACGGAGAGGTTCAGTTTCACTGTAGTACAATCCTCGCCGCGGCTGTCCGCTACCGGTATCAGAAATCCTGACAATCCGGCTTTTTCCGGTAATTCGCCGGGCATCTGATTCCTGGGGAAGATGATCATAGATCGCTCTTCCCAACCTATCCAGATTAAGTTGTGATTCGATTCCCATCGGTAGCTCCCTGCCCCAGCCCACTTCTTTATAAACCTTTCGAAAAACCACTCAAAAACATATACTGCATATTCTTTACAAGAACTCTTCTTCATACGCCAGCCGCTCATTGATCTCGCCCCGCAAATTTTCACCGATCAACCTCCTGACCTCCGTTTTAGAATGATTGGCCAGCAGCCAGGATAATTTCACCAGGGCAGTATTGGCCAGCATATCCTTTCCTGAAATCACGCCCAGATTCAGCAAATCCCGGCCTTTATCATAGACGTTCATGTTGACCCCGCCAAATAAACATTGCGTTGTCATGACGATGATACAGCCGCTGTCAATCACTTTTTTCAGGGCCGGATAGATTTTCTTGTGAAGGGCCGCTTCCGGATTGGGCACTTGGCCGGGCGTATGGCCCAAGCCGGTTCCTTCGATGACCAATCCTTTATACCCTTTAAAGAATTCAAACTGCTCCGGGAACATGTTGACGTGGATTTTTAACAAGCCCACTTTTTCTTCCATCTTTGGTTTCAGAACGAGCGGACCGCCATGCTTTAGAAATTCTTTCTGGAGGAAATCAACTTTTTTTGTGGCATAATTAACTCTTGCTATGGCTTCGGCATTCACGGCTTTAAACGCATCCCTTCGCGAGCTGTGCAGCTTTGCGGTCTTGCCAGCTGGCAATATCGCACAGGTTTGATCATCGGACTTTTCATGGACGCAGATGGCCACGCCGGCAAATTCCGTCCTGACGATGAAATGGGCAGCACAAATCAGGTTCATTCCCGCATCGCTGCTGCCGCGGTCGGAAGAGCGTTGCGCGCCCACCAGGAGAATAGGTACCGGTGTTTTTTCCACGATGAAGGCAAGAGCAGCAGCTGCTACTGCTAAATTATCCGTGCCCATGCCGATGATGATGCCGCGAACTCCTTTTTTGACCTGCTCTTCGATCTTTCTGGCGATCAACGAGAAATGCTTAAACCGGAGATCATCGCTCCACATCTGTGAAATCAATTCCGAATGGATGGTAGCGAGCTCTGACAACTCCGGAAATTGGGAGACTAACTCTTCGGGGCTGAAGCGAGCCACGACGCCGCCGGTGCGGTAATCAACCCGGGAAGCGATCGTTCCTCCCGTATGCAGGATAGCAATAGTTGGAAGATGGCTTTTTTCAGGAAGGGGGGAACGAACAGGTTTTTTCTCATGTACTTTTTCCAGGACCACCATTTTAGTGATCTCTTTTTTGGGAAACCCCAGGTTATAGCCATTGTCCAGCTTAATCAAAACTACTCCTTCCTGAAAGCTGGGCAGCAGCAGGCCTTCTAGTGTTTCCTGCTTTGTGGTTATTTTGATTCTATCACCGGGCTGGGGCATGGAAGGATGTTATTTTCTAAACATTTATATAGGTTATGCTGCCAGTATCCTAGGCGAGATGATCAGGTGGGGTATTCCTCGCTTTGCTCGGAAACCCCACGATAAAGCGCCACCCGTGGCGTGCGACGTAGAAAAATGCTTATCCTGACCATATCTTGCACCAATATTCAGAAAGTGAGACTATGGGAAATTTCAAAGTAAAAGATTTATCGTTAGCTGATCAGGGCTTGAGAAACATCGAATGGGCCGAAGCGCAGATGGGCGCGCTGCTGAAAGTGCGGGAGCGCTTTGCCCGGGAAAAGCCCTTTGCCGGATTAAAGATTGGCATCGCGCTTCACGTCACGAAAGAGACTGCTGTTCTTGTCCGCACGCTACGGGCAGGCGGTGCTGAGATTGCCATCTGCTCCTGCAACCCTTTATCAACACAGGATGATGTGGCCGCTGCCTTGGCCCAGGAAGGTTTCCAGGTCTATGCCAAAAAAGGGCAGACCAAGGAAGAATACTATGAAGCGTTGCGCAGTGTCATTGCTTCCCAGCCGCAAATCACCATTGATGACGGCTGTGATCTGGTGTCGGAGATTCATACCAGCTATCCCCACTTAATCCCGCAAATCTGGTTTGGGAATGAAGAGACGACGACGGGAATTATTCGCCTCAGGGCAATGGAAAAGGCTGGCGCCTTAAAATACCCGGTATTGGCCATTAATGACCTGAAGACGAAACATCTGTTTGATAATTTTTACGGAACGGGAGCGAGCACTCTCGACGGCATAACGCGGGCTACTAACATTCTTCTGGCTGGAAAGAACGTGGTGGTCTGCGGCTATGGGCCCTGTGGAAAGGGTGTAGCCTTACGGGCGAAAGGCATGGGCGCTAACGTCATCGTAACGGAAGTTGATTCCTTCCGCGCCTTGCAGGCGGTGATGGATGGCTATCGGGTCATGCCAATCATGAATGCGACCGAAGAAGGAGACATCTTCATCACGGTAACGGGTAATAAAAATGTCATTGATATTCCGCACCTGCAACGGATGAAAGACGGGGCCATCCTGGCCAATTCTGGCCATTTTGATGCGGAAATCAATGTGAACAAGTTGCGGGAGAGAGCCCAACAGTGCCGCATGATACGGCCGTTCATGGAAGAATTCACTCTCGATACCGGGAAAAAAATATATGTGCTGGGAGAAGGCCGCCTGATCAACCTCGCTGCCGCCGAGGGGCATCCTTCGGTGGTGATGGCGCAATCGTTCTGCGGGCAGGCGTTGGCGATTGAATACGGAGTGAAAAATAAAAGAAAATTGAAAGTGGGTGTTAACGTCCTTCCTCCGGAGATAGACCAGACGATCGCCGAATTGCAGCTGGAAGCGTTAGGAATCAGGAAAGACGTCTTGACCGCCGAGCAGAACAGCTATCTGACCAGTTGGCAGGAAGGGACGTGAGGCTTAAAGCCAACATGGTCAAAAAGGGTATTATCGGTGGCTTGGGGCAGTTCATAAATCCGGAGCACAAAAGCATAAAGTTTATATATCATTTATGATTAATGTTATCCAAAAATGGATAATAAGCATAAAATCATCAATTATCTGGGAAAGCAGCTGGAAAAGCGCTTTACGATGCACGAGCTGAGTAAGTTAGTGGGTATTCCTTACGCTAGTTTTTACCGGGCGGTTCAGCAGATGAGCGATGTTTTAGAAATTGAAACAGTTGGAAAATCTAAAACAATGGGCCTGAAGACCAAAAACCCCGTCGTAAAAGCCCATCTTACAGTCTCTTCCGATGAGGAACGGAAGGAATTTCTTCCCCGGCAGCCTATTCTTAAAAAAATTGCCAGTGAATTGGATACCCAAGACACCGTTATTCTTTTTGGCAGCTATGCTAAAAGCAAAGAAACCGAAAAAAGTGATATTGATCTATTGGTGATTAATAAAGATGGGAAGAAATCTCTCTCTTTTTCTAAATATGAGCTGTTGTTCAGGAAAAGAATTAGCCCCATCTTCATTACCGCCAAAGAATTTAAAAAGATGCTCCATGCTCAGGAAGAAAACGTGGGAAAACAAGCTTTAAAGAATCATATTATACTTAATAATCCGGAAGCGTTTTGGGGGTTAGTGTTACATGGAATTTGACCGAAGAGCTTATGCCAATCTATTCAAGACTGCTCTGGCAGAAAACAGGATTAAAAAATCATTGGAGACCTTCAAGATTAAATTATTTCTGGCTAAAGCTGAGAATAGCCTGCTGATTGCCAAGCATATTAAAGACTTAAAACCAACTAAAGACCAGCCACCAAGAATGTATTGGGATTATTGGGCCATGACCAGTTTCTATTATTCGATGCTGTATGCAGCTAAGGCAGCAATTTTGTTTAAAGGCTATGAAGTCCAAGACCATGACGCCGCTCAGATTGCCCTGGGGCACTTATTAGTGCCGGATAAGCTGGAAAGGGAAGATTTAGAAATTCTTAACCAGTCCCACAAAATTTTTGAGGATGAATATGTTCATTATTTTGAGGATGCCAAAACTGAAAGTCATATTGCGCGCTATTCAGCGATTACAACCTACACGGAGAGAAGATTGCAGGAAGTTTTTGAAAATGCCACGAAATTTGTGGCAAAAATAGGGTTAATCCTGCAGGATACATAAAATGGTTCAAAAAATAAGGATGCCACAAAGTGTAGATTATTTCATTGGTGTTATTATTGAGGAAAGCCTGGAAAATAAAACTATTCTGCAAAAAGTAAGAATTGTCAAAACGAAAATTGAAAAAGTTACTAAAAACCACCAGACCCCCTGGGTTAAACGATGGACTTTACACACGGTTGAAATTCCAGAGAATCAAGCTAAGATGGTTGCCAAGGAGCTGAGTACAGCATTGGATTCTAAACATTCCTGGTATGCTGATTTCAAAAACGATAAATTTCATTATATTATTTTTCGCCACAAAGTGTTCAAAGTTGAACGCACTAAACCAGAACGATATAGAGATGTTACGAAATACGGTTTAAAACTGGGCATTCCTGATTATCAACTGGACTTCTCACCACTTATTAAAGAATGGAAGAGAGACAAAAATTGAAGATCAGCCTCATTGGCGGCTCAGGGCTAGACCAGCCTCCAGGAAATATCCCCTCACTCCGCACACAAGAAACTTTATATAGGTCACTTATTTAGTAAGGAATATGGCCAAAGATGACTATCAATTTCTCAGAACAAAATTTCTTAAAGCCTTTGCTAATCTTCCTCAAAAAGTGAAGTCTGAAGAAGTAATTGCCGTTGTGGATGATAATCCTTATACCTGGGTGGCGGCAACGATAGAAGTTAAGAGTGGGTCAGAAACGGGAAGGAAAATATTAAAAATACTAAAAAAGTTGGGCTTACTATGACTGAAAAAATATCGGAAGAGCTGAAGAAAATAGTGTTGTGGAAGCTGGAAGCTATCCCTCCGAACTTTAAGTTGTCAGTAGGTACTAAAGGCACTTATACCAAAGAAGAACTAAAACAACATGTAGAAAAGGGGGATGACATTGGAGTAATGTTTGCTAAAATGCAGCTAAACTTTATGAAAGCGTTAGCAAGTGGTGACTTCTCCAGGGCCATAGCAGAATGAAAGCAATTATTACCCTGCCCAATTATGATGATGCTACTTCTTACTTTTATTGCTATGCTGAGGAACTTGTCAAGTTTGCTGAAGATAATGGTATCCCCATCAGTCAATTTAAACGCCCCAGATTAAGAAGAAATAATGTTGAAACCAGTATCATAAAACGGCAACCCCAATTACTGCTGTTTAATGCCCATGGAGATGAGCAGACCATTTACGGGGATAAAATTGGCACCGAAACCGAATATTTAATCAGGGAAGGTCAGAATCACCAGCTGCTTCAGGGAAAATTAACCTATGCTCGGGCTTGTAGTGCCGCGGCATCATTGGGAAGAGCAAGCACCCAGGAAGGGGGATGTTTTATTGGTTATAACCAGCCATTTAGCTTTTGGATTGATACCAGCAGATCAACAACACCATTAAAAGATAAAATTGCTCAACTCTTCCTACAGCCTTCAAATGAATTGGCGCTAGCGCTTCTGCGGGGTAAAAGTGCCCGTGAATCTGCCGATATTTTTAACAATCTGTCCAAGAAAAATATTCTTCAGTTATTTGGTAAAAAAGATGAACCGGGTGCACTGGCATCCGCGATGCTGCTGTGGAACAATATGATGGCACAGGAAGTGATTGGTAACCAAGAGATGAAATTTTTTTAGGATCCCATTCGCCCGTCTTTAAGTACACTCCCGAAACACTTCTTGTAGTATCCAGAAACACTTTCCACAAAACTTAAGAAGAGCAAGCTCAGAGATACAACCATGCTCAAAATCGGCCTCATCGGCGGCTCGGGACTCGATAACCCCGCTATACTGAAAGAAGCAAAGGATATTGATGTTCTCACACCCTATGGAAAGCCCTCCTCACCATTAAAAATCGGAAAAATCCAAAGCATTGACGTAGTTCTGTTAGCCCGCCACGGCCGCAATCATTCCATCATGCCCAGCAAGGTCAATAACCAAGCCAATATCTGGGCTTTGAAAGAGCAGGGCTGTACCCATATTTTTGCCTCGACGGCCTGCGGCTCATTGAACGAAGAAATCAAGCCCGGCGATTTTGTGTTCGTTGACCAATTCATTGACCGTACCACCAAACGAAAGCAAACTTTATATGAAGAAGGAAAAGTCTGTCATATCTCCATGGCGGAACCATTCTGCCCAAAATTGAGAGCGATTCTTACCTCCGCTGCCACCGAATTAAAATTGTCCCATCATCCCCGGGGTATAGTCGTCACGATTGAAGGCCCGCGTTTCTCGACCAGAGCAGAATCAAGCCTGTTCCGCAGCTGGAACGCTGACGTGATTAACATGTCCACGGTTCCTGAAGTGGTCCTCGCCCGGGAAGCCGGCATCTGTTATGCTGCCGTTGCCATGAGTACTGACTATGACTGCTGGCGTTCCGCAACAGAGCGAGTCACCTGGGAAGAAGTGCTGAAGGTCTTTCATCAGAACGTCGAAAAAGTAATCCAATTATTCCTGCACACTATTCCGAACATCAGCGATTGGCCTTGTCAATGCCGGGAAGATGTCAAAACGGCGATCATGGGTGGTGTATAAATGGCCGATAGCAAAGTGATCAACATCAAGGGAACTATCCGCACTATCCCCAATTGGCCCAAGCCAGGCATCATGTTCCGCGACATTACCACGCTGCTGCTAAATCCTGCAGCTTTTCAGGAAGTGATCAGGCAGTTTCGACAGCATTATCAGGGGAAGACTATCACCAAGATCGCCGGGATTGAATCGAGAGGCTTTATTTTTGGGGCTGCTCTGGCGTATGAATTAAAATTGCCGTTCGTCCTGCTGCGGAAAAAGGGAAAATTGCCCGCCGAGACGGAAGCACAGGAATATCAGCTGGAATATGGCACGGATAAAATTGAAGTTCATAAGGATGCCATACAGAAAGGAGATCAGGTCCTCATTATTGACGATTTAATAGCCACCGGGGGAACTGCCCAAGCTGCCTGTCAGTTGGTAGAAAAATTAGGTGGCACGATCGCGGGAATAGCCTTTGTTATCAGCC
The DNA here is from genome assembly GCA_023265925.1 of archaeon. Lineage (GTDB taxonomy): Archaea > Nanobdellota > Nanobdellia > Woesearchaeales > GW2011-AR9 > JAHFRS01. Next base: position 34,107 of record JAHFSD010000003.1, on the reverse strand, counting down.
TTTCCGATTTGAAAGGAGAAGAAAAATTACAGCAGTACGCACCATTTCATCTCATTGAGTTTGAAGGAGAGTAACTGATTTAAAGAAAACAAAAGGCAATGACACCACCAGAAAAACAGTATGATGTTATAGGTATAGGCAATGCCATTATGGATTTTCTGGTGGAAGTGGATGACCAAAAATTAACCCAATTGAATTTGAAGAAGGGCGAATTTCATCTGGCTACAGCAGAGCAGGCTGCAGAATTATTAAGTTTACTTAGCCACTATCGGCTGGAAACGGTTCCGGGCGGTTCCGTTGCGAATACTATCCGGGCTATCGCTCATTTAGGGGGGCACGCCATCTTTTGCGGGAAAGTAGGCCATGATCAACACGGCCACCATTATATCAACGAGCTCGAGAAAGCCGGTGTTCATTCGCGCCTGAGCAAACATCCTGCTCTCACGGGCCACGCCCTGGCTTTTATCACGCCGGACGCCCAGCGAACTTTTTCCGTACATCTGGGAGCAGCCGTGAATATGGCCCAAGAAGATCTGGTGGAAGAGGACATCAAAAACAGCAAAATTCTTCATCTGGAAGGTTATCAGCTGGAAGGGCCGACGAGGGAGATGGTGTTGCAGGCCATCACGTTGGCTAAGAGCCATGATACTCTGGTGTCGCTGGACTTATCTGATCCCGGGGTGATACGGAGGAATACCACTTTTCTGCAGGAGCTCATCAAAAAATATGCCGACATTGTCTTCGTGAATGAGGAAGAAGCGAGAGAATTGACGGGCTTTAATGCTGAGAACGCGGTGAGGGAATTACAGAAACTGGTCTCGATCGCGATTGTCAAAAGGGGAGAGCACGGCTCATTCATTGGTCATAAAGGCACGATTACCAGAATAGATTCCTTCCCGGCTACAGCCATTGACACGACCGGAGCGGGCGATACCTATGCGGCGGGATTTTTGTATGGGTATTGCCGGGGGTGGACGCTGGAAAAGGCGGGGCGGCTGGGATCGTTAATGGCAGCGAGAATAGTTGAGCAGCAAGGGGTAAAGATCGAGAGGTTGGATGGGGAAGGGTTGAAGCGGTTAGTGGATGAAAAATAAGGCAGTTAGGGGGTCGGCAGTGCAGAAAGGATTAGTGCGGGGAGGGTAGGCGGGATGGCCTGCTCCGGCATAAATAAGGTCGAAGTTGGAGAAATCGAGAGATTCGACAAACTCCTCCACGAAGAAGCAGATATGCCTTTCGGGGATCATTTCTTTAATCCTTTTCTTCCCAATACCCTCCTTTTGCTCCCCCGACTCTTTTAATACGTTTCTCCTTCTTCAGAATAGCTAGTTGCTTCTCTACCGCCCTTTGGGAAATACCAATAATCACAGCCATCTCTCGTGCAGAAATGGATTTGTTCTCTTTAATTAAGACTAAAATCTTCTCCGAACTTTTCTCCGAACCTTCTCCGAACATTTCACCGCCAGCACCTCCGAACTTCCTGCCAAACACTACCAGAAACCCACTCTTCAGCTCCTGAAACTCAACTTTAACCTTTTCATCAGCACAAGCATCATAAATCCTTTTCAACCCAGAACCCCAGCGCTCGATGTCTTTACTCAAGTAGAGCGTATGAGCAATAAGCGGATTTCTGAGAATTGACCTTTCTGTTCCTTTGATGAAGTCTTTAGGTGTATAGCCTTCGGGAAACTGACCAGGATTATAAATTTCCACGCGATCTTTAAAAATAGCTATTTCGTTGCCTTTCCTGTTGGTATAATCACGATGGCATAATGAGTTCACTAATGCTTCTGTAATTGCTCTTACAGAAATTTCTGGTATTTCTTTCCGCACACGCTCTTTCAGTTCAGCTCGCCAATCGATATGTTCTTTAATGTAAGATTCTGACTGTTGCAAGAGTTGGAAGACATTTCCTTTAAACTGTCGGATGTCAAGAAACGTGAGTTTATTGATTCCAGCGAAAACAGCTGCTTGAACTTCCAAATGATTATTATCACAAAACAAGACTTCAGCAGCTTTGAGTAATTTATCACCTTTCATCAAACCTAATTTGTTAAGCACCGATTTAGTATTCGTAAATTTGAAGTCTATCCGTTTTGCTACATTTGCTCGTTCAACAAAATCTTTGAGCGTTTCCTCATTAACATCCTTTAAAGTCTTTTCCGAAATTTCTTCTTCCCATAAAACTTTATTTTTCTTCAGAATAAACTTTTCCAACTCCTGCGAACTGATTTTCTTATCTTCATCTCCGACACGAATATAGGCTCTTCCAAAAGCATAATACGGATTATGTTCTCCAGAAAATTCAACGCGAATACATTTCTTTTCTTCCAATAGAACTTCATTGATTTTAGGAAATATCTTTGGCTCAATATTATCAGAAATTGCCTTAGAAATCTCTCTGATAGTATTTTCGGTAACGGTTTGCCCGACAACAGCGCCATCATTCTTAATGCTAAAATAAACTTCTCCTTTCTGATGCTTGTTAAGAATTGAAACTATAGAAATTATCGCCTCTTTAAGTTCTGAAGTTGACTTCTTTAATTCAAGACTTTCTGATTCTCTCATCATTATACCTCTTTTATCGAAAAAATGTGAGGAACCTTAAAAAGATTGCTATCGCATTATGCCCCTCCTCATTCTACTACACTATTTAAATATCACTCGGCTACGCTACGGTGCCAATCTCGACGTACGGTGGAAAGAAACTCTCCTCACTATCGTTCGTCGGTCGACCTCACTTTGTATGGTCGACGAGTTTAACACGGGAAGCCGTCCCACAATTCACGAAATCATACGCATTCATTTGTTGTGATACCCCGCTGCTTGCAGCGATTGGGTATCCTCCTATAATCATATTATCGAGCGGGGTTCACAACATTAAAAATCCCCATTACTTAAAATACCCCATCCCTTTGGGCGATTGGGATTTTTATTTCCCCTGGCTTAGACGGTATTACTTCTCCCATTTTTCCTCCAGAACATCCGCTCACCTCACTTCTTTTTCTTGCTCCCTTTCCCTTCCTTGCTCTTTTCCACTTTCTTCCCTAACTTCAGGCGCTTGATTAACTCTTTATACCGGTTCCTGATCGTCACTTCGGTAACACCGGCCACGTCAGCCACTTCCCGCTGCGTTCTCTTCTCGCCGCGTAACAAACTGGCAACATACAACGCCGCAGCTGCGATCCCGGTCGGCCCCCGGCCAGAGGTAAGCTCAATGTCCCGGGCCATTTCCAGAATTTCCACGGCTTTGGACTGCGTCTCCGGTGCTAATTTTAAGGCTGAGGCAAACCGGGGAATGTAGTCTGCCGGATTGCTCGGCTTGATGCTGATATCCAGTTCCCTGGTCACAAAGCGATAGGTCCGGCCGATTTCCTTCTTTTCAATGCCGGAGGCTTCGCCCATCTCATCTAACGTTCGGGGAATTTCATGCCGCCGGCAGGCCGCGTACAGTGCTCCGGCTACGACCGATTCCATCGATCGTCCCCGCACTAATCCTTTCTGCACGGCCAGACGATACACCCGGGCGGCTTCCTCTTCCACCGATTTAGGCAGTTTCAAAAAGGAGCTTACCCGTTTTAATTCAGCGAGAGCTACCTTCAGATTCCGTTCAATGGCAGTGCTGATGCGAATGTTCCATTTCCGCAAGCGAAAGAATTTATCCCGGTCCCGATCTGAGCCGAGCTTATAGAAATCAGCAGTCGTCCCCACTTCCGTTCCTAAACCCTGATCAAACTGGGTCTGGCTGGCCGGAGCGCCTGTTCTTCGCTTACTCTCGCCGCCGTCATCATCAAATTCACGCCATTCCTGCGAGAAATCAATCATCCGGTCTTCAATGACTAAGCCACAGTCCCGACAGATGGTTTCGCCGCGCTCCACGTCCCGGTAGATGTTCTTGCTGGCACATTCCGGGCATTCCCGAATAGATTTGCGGAGGAGAGGGGTAGGCATAGGGCAGAACTATCACCAGCAGGGCGAAGAGATGATTTTTCCTCTTCCCCTTTATAAATCTTTCGGAAAAAATTTATATAGGTTGTTGTTTTTCTATCGTATTATGGATAAAAAGGGGCAACTAGGGATCATTGAATTTAAGTACTTTTTGGGCGGCCTGATTCTGGGCCTGATTATCGGGTTTGTGTTGGTGTTATTGGGAACAAAAGGAGTATTGCCGTTCAAGATACCGTTAGTGTGTGGGTAAAGGAATTAGGCGGTAATTTCTTTTTCCTGTTCTGCTCTTTCTGCGTATTCCCAACACAGAAAGTTATTCAGCTCAATGATTTTTTGGGCGACGGGATTAGCGGTATTGATCCTGTAGAGAACTGCACCGGCCAGCGTTCTGGTGGAAACAATGATTCCATTCTGTTCCAGTTGCGGCCAAACTTTCTTTAAAGTTTGAAAATTCACCTCGGCATTCTTGGCAATTTCAGTAATAGGGTAATCAAAGTCACGGGAGTAAATCAGGAAGTCCAGTATTCTGATTAAGGGATAATCACCAAACGTCCTGATGAAAATTGATTGCTCATCCATGGTTGATGTTAAAAAGTAATACTTGTTTATATACTTTTTGGTGTTGGTGGTTACATTTTTTGTAATAAAAACATTTTTATACCATTAGATTTTTCTGGAGAAGTGATGGAATTGGAGCAGCTGAAAGGTTTTATTGTCAAGAAATTATTCCATCATGGTTATGTTGGAGGAAGGCATACTGATATTGAGAATCTGAAGAAAGGTCTGGCTGGCCACGTCAAAGGCGAGGTGAAAGAAGCAGCAAAGGAGTTGATTAAAGAAGAGATTCTTATTCCCAAGCCTACATCGTATGGATTGCACGTATCGCTGAATCCCCGAAGAAGAGCAGAGATAGAAAAATATCTTCAATAAACGTATGACGAAGGCAATATGGTTTTCTCCTATCTCCCCCAGAATCGAAAACGTTATATACCGCCGTTCTTTGCGCACCCTATTCCAATTAAAAGAGGCCGACGATCATGGATGTCGAACGAATTCAGAAGATTAATGCGATGGCGATGGAGTTGCTGCGCAAGGGCATGGCCACCGATCGGCAGGATGCTGTCACTCAGGCTGAAAAGTTCTTTAAGGATCTGTCCGGCGATACCCAGGCGCTGAAGATAACCAAAGAAGGAAGTTCAGAAAGCAGGATCGTCGAGCAGAAAGCGGCTTTCTCCGGAGCAGCTTCCTCAGCAGCCCAGCAAGTAGCTTTATCATCAGACAAGATTCAGGAAATTTTAGAGAAAAACAGCCAATTTCTGGTCAAAACGATTAAGGAATTCCAGGGAAAGATTACCGCCCTAGAAGGAGAAGTCTCTTCCCTGAAGCAGAAAATGCTGTTCAGCAGATCGGCGGAGCCAGCCCATAATCCTGCTCCGACAGCCAAACCAGCTGCCAGCTCCGAATCCACGTCCCATCCCCGCACCGGCAGCTATAAGCAGGAAGAAGTCTCGATTGAGAAGTACTTTTACATGGGTGGGAAGAAATAAGGGAGTAAATAAAGCAGTATTCTGCATCCCCTCTCGTTTCTATAAATAGGGGACTGCCTCAAACCCGTATACTGCAGAATACAAATCTTTAAAAGCGGTTGACTACTTTAGAATAAAAACAAGGGGGTGGGAAGACCATGAAGAAACTACTGTCAGGAATCCTTATTTTTGTACTGCTCGCCACCGCTGTTTCCGCCGCCATTGAGATTGTCGAACCGCAGGTGACCATTAATGCCGATTATAACCTCTTTCGGGATAGAGATCAGACGACCATCGCGGTCAATGGCCAATTAACCCTGCGCAACACTGATCCCGCGGCGGCGGCGACTGTCCAGGTTTCAATCAGTGGACTGCCTTCCGGATACACCCTGAACGCCATCAGCAATCAAACGGTTAATGCCAATTCGGCCATCACCGTCCCCTTCACTCTGAATGTCCCTCACACTCAAAACTCGGGCAATACCAGCATTGGCACCATTACCGCTTCCGTCAGCGGGACAGCACAGGATACGGCTTCTTTAACTCAGAGCACAAAATCGATGCTGCAGTTTGATGAAGTAACGGCCGAGTATATGGATAAGGACGGTAAAGCTCAGGATGACGATTTTGGCACGAATGAGCAGGCCATGAAACTGCGTGACCCGGTCCGGCCGGGAACAGAAGTGAAACTGACCTTCCGTCTGGAGAACTTCTTTGACCGTGATTATAATGACCGAAAAAGCACGCTGGAAAATGTGCAGCTCACCCTGAACGTGGATGATGACGATTTATACAAGACTGATGTCGATGAGGATTATGATCTTGAGGACATTGACGCCGAGAAAAACGGGCAATTGACGGTTACTTTTACCGTTGACGAGGAAGCTGATGACAAAGAATATACGTTTGACATTACCATCGAAGCGGAAGACGGCAAGAATGTCCGCCACCGGCTGGACCGGACGCTGGTGCTGAAGGTCGAACGGGCCAAGAATGATGTTCGTATCAGCAAAACTATCCTGACGCCGGAAACAGTGGAAGCCTGTCCCGGAACTACTGCTTCCTTACAGGTGGAAGTGAAGAATTTTGGCACTAAAAGCCAGAGTGCTGCGGCCTTCGCCGTCTTCAACCAGCAATTGGGAGTAAACCAGAAGTTCCAGAACCTGGTGTTGAATGAATTTGATGATGATGACGATACCATTACAAAAACAGTTTCAGTGGATGTAGCGGGAAAAAAGGCGGGCACCTATCCGTTAGACGTCATTGCCTTCATCCGCGGTGATGAACAAATGGATTCCCAGAGAATGGATCTGGTCGTGGAAGCCTGTCCGAAAGCGGAAGAGCCTGCTCCGGTAGCAGCTCCGGCCGCGCTACCGACGGAGGAACAACCGCCAGCGGGAGAAGAAGAATCGGCCGCCGCAGGAACAGCTCCAGCATTAACCGCTCCCGGTGCTCAATTAGCGCCACCGACGGGAACCACGGCTACGCCAACACCCCTTTCCTCAGCGACGGTTGTGGAAACAGTAGAAAATCCTTACAGTCGGCAGGATTTCCTGTTGGGGATGACCCTGGTGGCCATTGTCATGGTCGTGGCCTTGATTGTGGTGTTTTTGGTGATGTTGATTAGATGATACTAATGAAAATACTGATTAAAAAATGATGAGGTAAAATAAAATGAAAAGAATACTCTTACTGTTGCTGTCGTTGATTTTGGTGCCCTTGATCTTAGCCGCACCGCCCACCTGGGATTTTTCTCAAGGAAATTTCAACCTTCAGGAAGATTCCGGAACGACCGCCTACGATTTACGAACGTTTGCCTCAGATCCGGAAAATAATCCTCTCAACTTTACGCTCAATTCCCAATCCAACGCCAGCGTGATTAATTGTGCTTTAGCAGCCGATGGATTCACGCTTAATTGTACTACTGTTGCTAACCAAAGTGGAACAAGTACCGTACAAGTTACAGTCAATGATTCGGAAGTTCCGCCGAATTCCGTTTCAGGTTCCTTTACGCTTACTGTGGCAGCGGTTAACGATGCTCCGACCATTACGGCAACCATTGCCAACCTGACTGCAGTCGAAGCTGTTCCCTTTAGTTTTACCCTGCCTGCTACTGGTGTCAGTGACGTTGATAACCCCGTTACTGATATTTCCATTGATCCGGCGGGCCTGCCCGCGTGGCTAACAGTGAATGGATTGACTATCACTGGAACACCAACGGCAAATGATAAAGGCTCTGCTCCGGTAAACCTGCGCGTGACGGACGGGCAAGCCACTTCCGCGGCAAAAACATTTACTCTCACTGTTGATCCGGCTTTAGAAATCCTCCAGAACTCCGTTGAAATTCAGGCCGGTGGAGATATTTTTGATGCCAATGATCAGCTCAACGTCTCTCCGGGAAATCAGGTCACCGTCAGCTACAATTTTGCCAACAATTTCAATAAAGCGCTTGGTTCCGTGAGCAAAGAAGCGCATCTCACGGTCGGGACGGATTTTGTCAACCACCAGGCGACGGAATGGGCCCTGTTTGCCGGCGAAGTGGAAGATGATGAATTTACTTTTACCGTCCCGTTGGCTGTCAGTGGCAATTCTTTTACAGTACGATTGAGTTTAAGCCACAATAGTTTCAAGGGCACTTTCCAGGATACGTTTGATCTTACTTTTAATATTGTGCGGGAAGAAGCTGATGTGGAGATTTCCTCGGCGACGTTGACGGACAATACCCTCTCGTGCAACCGCGTGACCGATCTGACGGTAACTGCTACTAACACGGGAGATAATGCCGTTACACCCCAACTGTTAGTCTATGGTGAACAGCAATTTGAATTTGATGCCGATGCCGGAGAATTTACGGGCGAAGAATTGCTGAATGAAGCTTTGAGTGCCACTGCTCTGCAGCCGGGAGCGACCGCAACGGCCCAGTTCTCCCTGAATCTAACGAATCTTGAACCGGGACAAAATAAATTGTTTGTCTATCTGGTCAATCCTGACTTTACCGATTTCCAGGGAAGTAGCGCGGAAGTTCCTTTGACAGTAAGCGATTGCCTGACAACTTTTACGCCTGCCGAGGATGAACTATTGGTACGACCGAACACCATGCTTACCTTCCAGGCTAATATTGCTGAGTCAACGTTTAAGCAGTTCCTGAAATGGTACATTGATGGAAGCTTAACTTCTTCCAAGCAGATGCGCATTGTGCGAACGCTGGCGCCCGGAGTGCATACCGTGGAAGTCCGCCTGCAGACTGATCTGGGTTTGATGGAAAGCCATTCCTGGGATGTCACCGTAACCAACAAGCCTAGAACTACCAACCTTAACCTCCCTAACTTTGATGAAACTAAAGATTCGGCCAACTACCAGGGATTTGTGGTAGAGAACAGCAACGGAAAGATTACGTTCAATCAGGCAGTAGACTTAACCGGCATCCTGCAAAATAATTTGATGCTCGACAATGTTATCCAAATCAGCCATCAAAGTAACAAAGATACCATCGCTGTTAACACCGCTGCTGCACCTGGTTTAGGCGGACGAAGTGCAACTGTTACCTTACCGCGTACTGCGCCATTTACGAATCCGCGAATTTCCGTATCCAGCGGGTTTAACAGTGGTACACTAACCAAATGTCCGGCAACCATCTGTCAGATTGTCAGTAATACTGCCAGCCAATTGGTCTTTACTGTTACCGGCTTTTCCACCTATGTGGTCGAGGAAGAACGGGCAGCGGCTTTAACAGTTCTTCCGGCAACTGAGATCTTGTTCGATAACGTTAACACCGGACAGGCGGTAAATACAACGGTAACAATCTCCAATACCGGTACACATGAATCATTGACCGGCTTAAGTGCTCAACTGCTGGGAGTAAATGCAACCTACAATGCCCAATTAACCGGTACTTTATCTTCGACGCTCGCTGCCGGGGGACAAACGCCGTTACAGCTTAGCCTCACCATTCCTGCCGGAGAAGCCTCGGGAAAACATTCCATTGGCACGTTGAGAATTGTCAGCAATCAGGGAACAGTTAATCTTCCCATCTTCCTCAACCCCAAAAGCTTCTTAACCGTCCAAAGCGTTAAAATCAACGGCAAAACCGATGGGAAGTTTAAGCTGGATGACACCAATACCGTCAAGGTGGACGTGAAGAACGAGCTTAATCAGGACCTGGAAGACATTCAGGTTACCGTGACGCTGAAAAACATCAATGAAGACGAGCTGGAAGAAGAGTCCGATGAATTCGACCTTAAGTCCGGGCGTGATGATGACGTTGAGCTGGACTTCGACCTGCGCAATGAAGATGTCAGTAACGAAGAGTTCACGATGGAAATCGTTGTGGAAGGAGAAGCCAAAGATGGCACGCGGCATACCACGATGGTAACGCAGATAGTGAAATTGGAATTAGAGAACCACAACGTTGCCGTCAAGACCGCAACTTTAGATCAGGCAACGTTGCAATGCCAGCGGCAGACCAACCTGCAAGTGACGGTGCAGAACATCGGCAAGAGTAACGAGGATGACGTGGAAATCAAAGCGAGAAATACCGCGTTAGGTCTGGATCAGGCTAAACGCAACATTGAACTGGACGACTTTGCTGGCAACGATAACGAGCAGCGGGTCTTGTTTTCAGTCAATGCCGAGAACGCTCCTGCCGGAACCTATCCGCTTACCGTCGAAGTCTATCGTGATGGAAAACTAGATGATACGAAAGAGGTAAGCCTGGAAGTCAAAGCCTGTGCTCAGCCAACAACGACTCCGGGAACAACTGCTCAGCCTGCGGAGCAGAAGAAAGAAGTCGTCATTGACGTGGCCAGCCAGAAGTTAGCCGACGAGATGCAGAAGCAGTTGCAGGCAAGGCAAGCTGTTCAGTCTCAGCCGGATGTCAGAGTCAGCACTTCCTTCCGCGATACTGACACCTACTTATTCCTGCTGGCCGCCTTTGTCGTGCTCGTCTTCATGGCGGTGCTGCTGGGAGTGATGGTGATGATGGTGAGAAGGAAGCCGTAGAAGCATTCTTTCTTTCTCTTTTTTTTCTTTTCAACGCCCCGCTCCGAATTCTACACCCGTCTGGAAGATGCCGTCAGTGCCACCATCTCCGCTTCGGCACTGTTCTTCAATGTTTCCAGAAGTAAACTATCGTACAGATCTACCATCCTTCCTGCCAGTGGATTATCCAGGTTAAGCTTGTATAACTTTGCCCTTCCGACGGTACGTACTTCTACCACCACTTTACGGGAAATGAAACCAGGAAAAATCCGGTGCAAGGTACTCCAGCTTACTCCTGCTTTTGTAGCCAGATCAGTCAAAGTGTAGTCATAGTCCCTTCCCGTAATTAAAAAATCAAGCACGCGGATAACCGGCGTGTCGCCCAGGATTTCAATAAAGACATTTTGTTCTGCTTCCATCCAGCTCCAGAATGAACGGAACTTTATAAATCTCCTGTGCTCCTCTGAAGGGCGTTCCGGTTCTATTACAACAAGCGGATGCCAGAGGAGCATAATCTATCTGCATTATTGTAAAATTTAGTATACATAACAACACTGTCTCTGGCATATCTTCCTTCACCGATATTGGCAAGTATGAATCCTTTTAATATTGCTTGTTTCCCGAATCCTAATTCCTGGAAAATCCTCTGGGTTGTTTTATGAAATGTGGCACAATAGGCAATTCCCAGTTCGGCACCAGTTTCTTCTACTAATTTATCAGCTATCTTTGTAAATTCTTTGCAAAGACCTTTACCTCTGTAATCAGGATCAGTTACTGTCAACGAGAATTCAACACTCATATTAGCTTCACTAGGCGTTAGAGTCCAAGCAGATACGACTTTATTATTCTGCTGCAAATCCCTCAGCACCAATATTTTCATTTGTTCGGTTAAACCAGCATATCTGGCCGGGAAATGCAAATCCTCATAAACACCTCCAAAAAGTTCTGGAAATCCTAAACGATAAATCCTTGCGATTTGTTCTATTTCACTGGTATTTGTCAAAGCCAAGCATCCTGCCTCAAACCGGCCGTCTATTGTTCCTGTTGTTGGTGGCCAATCCAATTTTCTATTCTCCAATGTCCTGGTTTCAAGAGATGGACAAATATTCTTATGTTTAGGGATACCTTCCCTCATCTCACGAATAATTTCTTCATCCGGTGTTAATAAGCCCATTTTCATTACCTCCTACAGTTTTGGTTGCAAGCCATTTTGAATCTCTCCAGCCGGATTTGAACCGGCACGCACCGGGTTACAGCCGATTGCTCTGCCATTGAGCTATGGAGAGAATATCGCCAAGCCTAAATGAAACCATTGGCGGCCTGAACAAATAATCCAGAACTGTATATGCAATTTGAAAACTTTACGGCCTGGAAAGACAGGTTCAGACCAGTAGATAATAATAAAGAATGATGTTAAAACTAACAGGCTCTTTCCTGCTGCAGGTATTAATCATTGATTTTGCTGTCATAGTAAATATTCATTAGTGGCAAGTATTTAAACATTTCGGCAGTATTCTGAAAAGTGACACTTTTTGACACTATTTGAAATAACAACTTTCCCCGGGGAACGTACGCCGTGGAACAACCAGGAGACCTTCAAGACCATCCTGCTACTATTCTCTCGGTCTTTTCCCTCCCTTCCCCCATCTTTTTCAACTTCTCATTAACCACCTCTACCAGCCAGCCCTTCTCACCGGCAAACAGCCGCGTTCCATTGAGATAGAGCGGCATCTCCATAAATTCGCTGCCGCGCACTTCCACGATAATTTTGTTCTGGATGCTCAATAAACAGCTTTTCTTGTAAAGGCGACGCACCAGCTCCAGAAGGGTATTGGCCGCTGCCAAATCCTTGCAGGCGACGTGCAGAATTAACGGCTCTAATCGTAGCCAGATTAATCCGACCTTATCGTCACTATCCAAGAAATCCGCTGTAATCAGCTCATGGCTTACCTTCAGCCACTGTGTCTGGTTTTTCTTGCCCGTTCCCTTCCACAGATAGACCCGGCCGGAACAGGAAGAAGTGGTATAGTAATCCGGCAGACGATTGAGGAGTTGCACAAGAGGGATTACTTTCTCATCCATCTCGCCCTTCCTGCTTTTATCCTGCTTGGCCAGAAAAGTCTTTTTTTCGTTGAGGAAGGGCATTTTAGATTTCCAATGGTCATGGAACCCAATAGAGGGCTTTGAATAACCTTCGTAGCTAGCACAATTTGTGCTTAATTCAACGCCCTCTAAGAGTGTTTTGACTAGTTATTCAAAACACTCAATAGCGGGTCTCAATATAAAACTTGCCCCTGTCGTACCCCTACACTTTACTGATTTATCGAAATATTTATAAATATGTAGGGGTAAGCTAGGATATGAACATTAAACGGAAGAAGCTAGGCCAAAAGACTTATTTTTACTTGGAACACTCGTTACGAGAACAGCATAAAGTGCTTAAAAAAGAGCTCTATTTGGGCACGGAAATACCCACAAATATTGAAGAGATCAGGAATAATTTTATGTATGAAATTATGAAAGAAAAATACTTTAATTTCTTCGATGCCATCAGAAAAACATTTGCTGAAGAAACGAGAGCAATGCCGCCTTCGGCGCGGGAAAAATATTTGAACTATTTTATGATTAAATTCACCTATGATACCAACCGGATTGAAGGCAGCACCATTACACTCAAGGAAACTGCCAAAATTCTAGAACAGGGAATTGCGCCAGTAGGAAAACCGCTCAATGACATTAAAGAGACGGAAGCACATCGAAAGGTATTTTATACCATGATCAATTACAAAAAAGGCCTGTCACTCCCCATGATGCTCTACTGGCATCGGCTGCTCCTGGGCGAAACACAGGGAGATATTGCCGGTAAAATACGGACCCACCAGGTAAAAGTGGCCGGAAGTAAAGCTGAATTTCCCTTTCCAGCAGAAATAGAGACTCTGCTGCGGGAATTTCTTCAGTGGTATAATACCATTAAAAAGAAAATTCATCCGGTAGAATTGGCGGCACTCGTTCAATTAAAATTTGTGAGCATTCACCCTTTTAGTGATGGGAATGGTCGGATGTCCCGATTATTAATGAATTTTGTGTTACACCAACATAGTTTTCCAATGTTGAATATTAAGTATACCAACAGGGACAGTTATTATAATGCTTTAGAGCGGGCTCAAATCACTAAACAGGATAAAATATTTCTCTTGCATTTATTTAGAAGATATTTAAAAGAATATCAAAAATACCTTTCCAGATGAGACCCATCCAAAAAATCCTGATTGAACCACCTACCGGCAAGAAATATCTGGTCAAAGACCTGGAGGAAGATTTCCATACCTCCCGGGGCATCATCCCCAAGAAAGAATTAGCTTCGGGGAAAACAGTCGTTACCAGCAGCAAAGGCCAATCGTTTATCCTTCTCCAGCCCTCTTTCCCTGACCTCTGGGAGAACCTGGAACGCGGCCCGCAGGTGCTGATTCAGAAGGACATCGGCCTGATCCTGGCGAAGACTGGCGTAAATAAAGATTCTGTCGTCGTGGATGCTGGTGGCGGTTCTGGCTCCCTCTGTCTGGCTCTCGCCAATGTCTGCAAGGAAGTTACTGTCTATGAGAATAATCCTGAACATTTCCGCATCCTGGCCAAGAATGTTGCCCTGGTTGGCTTCAAGCAGATCAAACTGAAGCAGGAAGATATTGCCAAGGGGATTGCCGAGAAAGAAGTAGACCTCATTACCCTGGACCTTCCGGAACCGTGGAAAGTTACGAAACACGCCGAAAAAGCCCTGAAAGTGGGGGGATTTCTGGTGGTGTACTTACCGAATTTGCTGCAGATGAAAGAATTTATTCAATCCACCAGGGATACTTCCATAACTATCCTGGAGACCATCGAATTGCTGGAGCGCAAATGGAAAATTGACGACAGAATTGTCCGGCCGGAGTTTGAGATGCTGGGGCATACCGGGTTTGTGACGTTCTGTAGGAAGTTGTAGTAGTGAAATCATTACTGTTAGTTACTAACAGTTAGGTGTTAGTTACAGACGCTGCCTCTGGTCCACCTCTAGGGGATAGTGGTGCCTATGGTGCTGGATAGTATGGACTGTGTGATTTAAAGCTAAGAAAATTAGTGATCTTGTGGCAGGAACCGTACCTCGTCAGCGTAGGCGGTGTACACTCCCGGGCTGAACTCATAAGCGTTTACGTTCAGACGAGTTCCCTGCTGGACCATAACATCGATACTCCCGATAGATCTTATCCCGGGAAGAATTCTAACACTCACTTTCCCTGCAGTCTTGTCATTGAACGAGAGGTGGTATTCTTCAACGCCCATGAATCGACGAGAGGGCACATAGCTCTCTTCCACTACCACACCCTCCAGCGTTCTTGCTGGCCTGCTTTTGATAATATCGCGCGGTAGAAAAATAATAGAATAGGTAAAGACCGAACTTACTAGGGCCATTCCCGCCACACCAGCCCAATACCGACGTCTACCCATGTTGGGGTGTTCTAATACCGACCAATTTTATAAAGATTTAGGTACTCCACACCAAGAACTAACTCCCTTTATGCTTTCTCCCTTCAAACCAGGCATACATGTCCCGCCTTAATTTTGCCATCTTCCCGGTAGAAGGCTGGACAAATACTACGCCCTCAGCAGGCTGCACTACGCCTTTCTTCCGTACCCAGAGCGAAAACAAGTCGTCCTTAAACCATTTGCTGATCGTCTCAAAGTCCTTGGAATATTTTCCCCAGCTTTTGTAGGCGAGATGCTCCCGGCAGTAGGTATTGAACGGCACCCACAGATGGCCCTGGATCTTCAGGGGATTGCCATTGACTTTCTCACCGATCAGCTCACCAAAATGCTGCCCGTCAGGAAGCTCACAGAACCCTCTTTTAAAAGCTTCAATCACGCCTTCCACAATGTGCGACTTGCCCTTGCTGAAGAAAGGGATCTGTTCCGTCCGATTCCAGATGCTGACAATCTGCTTGTTCTCGATGACAATGCTGACGTTAGTGCCATCCAGCTTTTCCGTGGCCAGAACGGTAGGATCATCAAACACCCAGCTCATGCTTTCAGCTACTTCCGGCGTGACCAGGTACGCTTCACCGTCGGCGCTCATCTGGCGGACAAACGGTGACTCCAGTTTAGGCATGTCTTTGGGCATGGTTAATTCTCCATTGGTATTTGTTTAGCACCCTAATGCACAAAAATAGCGTCCCTATTTTTGGCATCCCAGAAACGCGTCACGTTTCTGAGGAGGTCGAAATCCATGCGGGGCCTACGTCGAGAGCGTCGCGGGGGGTTGCCCCCTACGGGGACGCAGCTCCTGCGGATACCGCATCAGGGATTTCGAAGGTGCTAAACAAATACCTCCATTGTTGATTCTCCCTTGCGAATAAGAAGCTCAAAGGGGGCTTTATTTATAAATTTTGTGGTGGTTTTTGTTACTTGTAAGGGGTTTCTCAATAGTAGAAAGAGTCTGCCGCCTCTAGTTATTCAGAAAGAGAAAAAAAAGATTATTGCCCAACAACCTTTTAAATTATAATCGCCGGCGTCATCACTTTATCCTTCTCTTCATCAAAATCTGCCACCAGCGCTTCCGTCGTCAACACCATGGCGGAAATCGAGGCGGCATTCTGCAAGGCGGTTCTTACCACCTTGGTCGGATCAATCACCCCGGACTGGAATAAATCTTCATACGTATCGGTTTTGGCGTTATAGCCCACTTTTTCATTTTTCTCCGTCCGTAATCGGGCCAGTACTTCGGCGCCTTCCTTGCCTGAATTCAGGGCAATCTGCCGGATCGGCTCTTCTAAAGACCGTTTGATAATGCTGACACCCACCTGCTGGTCATTTTCCAGTTTCAGCCCGTCCAGGATTTTTGTCGCCTGCAGCAACGTCAATCCACCACCGGGAACGACGCCTTCCTCGACGGCCGCTTTAGTGGCATTTAAGGCATCGTCAACGTGCATTTTTTTCTCTTTCATCTCCGTTTCCGTGGCTGCGCCGATTTTGATGACCGCTACCCCGCCGCTTAACTTAGCCAGGCGTTTCTGTAAATCTTTTTTCTTATACTCAGAATCGGCAATGGCAATCTGCGATTCAATCAGCCTGGTTCGTGCTTTAATCTTTGCTTTATCTCCTTTTCCTTCCACCAGGATCGTCTTTTCATTGTCCGCCGTCACCCGCCGGGCGCTTCCCAGCCATTCCGGCTTGAAATTGTCCAGCTTCATCCCTTTATTTTCGCTGACGACCTGCCCGCCGGTCAACAGGGCGATATCTTCCAGCATATCTTTCTGCTCATCGCCAAACCCGGGCGCTTTCACCGCACATACTTTCAATGCTCCGCGGATTAAATTCAGGACGATGGCGGTAACTGCTTCCCCTTCCACGTCTTCGGCAATGATCAGCAACGGCCGGCCATCACGTGCTACTTTTTCTAAGACCGGAATCAGTTCCTTGATGCTACTGAGTTTTTTATCTGTGATTAAAATCGAAGGATCTTCAAATTCACACACGCTTTTTTCCGCATCCGTCATCATGTAAGGAGAAACAAAGCCGCGATCAAACTGCATCCCTTCCACTAATTCCAGGCTCGTTTCCATGCTTTTGGCTTCTTCCACGGTAATCACGCCGGAATTGCCCACTTTTTCCATGGCATCAGCGATCAATTTTCCGATTTCCGGATCGTTATTGGCAGAAATCGTCGCTACCTGCGTAATTTTCTGCTTGTCTTTAACCTCGGTACTTTTACTTTTGATAAACTTGACGACTTCTTCAGTTGCTTTTTCAATCCCCTTTTTGACTTCCATGGGATTGGCTCCCGCGGTAATATTTTTTAACCCTTCCGTCACCATCGCCTGCGCTAACAGCGTTGCGGTGGTTGTGCCATCGCCGGCAACGTCTTGCGTTTTGGAAGCGACTTCCTTGATTAATTTTGCGCCCATATTTTCAAATTTGTCTTTCAGCTCGATTTCCTTGGCGATAGTTACGCCGTCATTTGTTACCAGGGGATGGAGCGCTTTATCCAGGACAACGTTTCGGCCTTTGGGGCCCAGCGTAATCTTAACTGTATTAGCCACTTTATCCATTCCCCGCAGGAGCGCCTGCCGGGCGTGCTCATCGAACATGATTTGTTTGCTGCTCATGGTAATCACCTATATTCTGTCATTGTCTATCAATTCTATCTATCCTTACTTGTCTACTTACTTGTCTATTAATTCTATCTTATTTATTCCATCCTATTCCACTTTAGCCACGATATCTTTGAATTCCACCAGGATGAATTTCTGCCGGTTGACTTCGATATCCTCATGGCTGTAGCCGCCATAGATGACCCGGTCGCCTTTCTTGACCGGCAATTCCTTGCCTTCTTTAGTCGTGCCGACCGCTTCCACCCAGCCTTCCTTCTTATCCTTCATGGCTGATTCAGGAATGTAAATCCCGCCGGCAGTTTTTTCTTCCTCGACCGGTTTTATCAGCACCCGTTCACCCATCGGTATGATACCCATAGTCTCACCCTCCTATTGAAAATAATTACTGCGATAATAGCACTTCAGCAGGCTGCCTCTTTATAAATTTTATGGAAGGATTGACAGGTTCTTAGTTAAATAGATATCAACTCAACTAAAGTTAATAAGATTTAAATAGGAAAAGGCTTTTCCCTCAAACTATGTATCAGGAAATCACTCTCCGTAACCTGGAAAAGCCGCGGGAGAAGTACTTAGAGCAGGACATTGAATGGGTCTGTGAAAGCTTAGGCCTGAACAGTGGCCGGGACGTGGACCGGATTAGTCCCCGGGTGTTAACCTACTTCCTGAAACGCTTCTCGGCCGAGAGGGCTGTGCCCAGCGAAGAATTGGCCGAAGATCTGCTGGTCACGGCCGCCCGAATTAACCACCATGTCCGCAACCTGATGGATTCCGGCTTAGTCTATCGGGAAAGAAAACTAATTATGCTCAGGGGTGGTAGCCTGCACTCGGCGCTTGAGGAGTTGAAAGCTGACACTGACCGGATTTTTGAACGGTTACTGAATATTGCCAAAGACGTGGATCAGCAGTTGGGACTGAAGAATCGGTAAAACCATGGTAATTAAAGTCAAGAAATTATTTCCCTCTGCCACCCTTCCTTCCTACGCCCATCCCCACGATGCCGGCCTGGATTTATATTCGGCCGAAACCACCACGATTCTTCCTCAGGAACGGAAATTGATTTCTACCGGCATCGCTCTGGCCATTCCTTCCGGCTATGTTGGCTTGGTCTGGGATAAATCCGGCCTGGCTACCAACCACGGCCTGAAAACCATGGCCGGCGTGATTGATGCCGGCTATCGCGGCGAGGTAAAGATATTGATCCACAACCTCTCTACTCAGCCGTATATCGTGCCGGCGGGAACAAAAATAGCTCAACTGCTGATTCAGCCCGTGGAACAGAAACAGATTGTGGAAGTAAAAGAACTGGATGAAACGGCACGGGGAGAACAAGGGTTCGGGAGTAGTGGAATTTAGTGCACGGCGACAGGAGAAAATGCTCCTCACAGAAATATATGGCCTATTGAAAGAATAAACCAACATTTCCGATTAAAGTAATTTTTCCGAAATATTTATAAACTCGGCCTGCTTCTTCCCACCGATGTCACTTCATACTGTTATGATTGAAAAAGTAAAACTGGCCAAGAAGGGACAGATCACCATTCCGAAAGTCATCCGGGACGAAGATCATCTCGTCGAAAATGATATATTGATTGTAACCCATCTGCCCGGGGGAGAAATTCTCTTACGAAAACAGCATCTAAAATTCCCGGAAGATTTGATGCTGGAGGCTATCGCCCAGGCACCTCCATTTGATGCTCACGCGGCCTGGAAAGAAGTTAAAGAAGAGCGTCGGCGAGAGAGAGCATGAAATATTGCGCAGATACCTGGTTCATCCTGGAAGCATTTTCCAAAAATCCTCAGGCGGTGGCACTCATTCAAGAAACCAGGGCTGGAAAAACACGAATAGTGATCTCCATTATGGTCTATGCAGAAGCAAGTAAAAAACTGATGCAACGGGGAATTTCACAAGACGTCATCGAACAATTTTTTGACGGGGTGGAAGCGTCAGAACATGTAGAACTAATTCTTGTGGACAAAGCCATTGCGAGAGAGGCCGCACGCCTTTCCTTGAGTTTTCATGTGCCTTTGATTGATTCAGTGGTGGCAGCAACCTGCACGCTTACGGGGTGTGACCTCCTTCTTTCCGGAGATGGGGATTATGAGCCATTAACAAAAAGAAGATATCTCAAATTGCGCTCATGGTAAAGTTCTGGATATTCTTAAAATTACTTTTTTAGAACGTCCACGAATTCTATCAGAAGCTGGGGTTTAAAAAGGGGGGAAAGAGTTTAGTACACGGCGCCTGCCGAACCCCTCAGTTGAGCCGCAGCGAAACTCGTGGTAGTTCACTGAAGATCCAACTCTTCCTTGATATGCTTTTCTATAACCCGCGACATGTTCAATCCTTTCGCCGCAGCATGCTGCTTGAATTGCCGCAATAAGTTGGTATCAATGGTCAGATTAATGCGTTCCCGATAGACGGTCTTCGGCAATTTCCTGGTTTTATCATATTCTGCCAGGGCTTCAAATATGGTAAACTGCGTAGCTTATCTGACACTTTGATACGCAGTTTACCAGATTAGAACTGCGCACAAATAGGATATAAGTTGCGCAGTTCTCTATACCTGCGGGTGCTTCCTGATGGCGTCCAAGGCATACTGCAATAGTTTAGAGCGTGGCATTTTTAATCAGGATACCGATTTTAGTCTACTTCCATTGATGATTTGACCAGTACTGAAACGCAGGTTGAGGACGATCAGGTCCTTGCGGCTCAACATTTTATACGTATAGATACGTATGATATTTTAAAGCTTTTTGCTTTCATAAGTAGTTTTCCCCGCGACGGATAATTCCTGATTGGACGGTACGGCAAGGAGATACGATTGAGAAGATTATCCTGAAGTAGCAACATTTTTATAGTTGGAAGCCTTTCTCTAAACTATGACCATCACCCGTCGTGAGCTGTTACAAGGGATTGCCGCCGCCATCCTTATTCCTGCTATTCCTGCTCTCAGCCAGACAGAATCCCGCCCTTTTCTCTATTCGCTTGATGATGTTCTTGACACCAGGAATGATCCAGCGCAATTCCGTAAAACTTATCTTGATACTCTTCCCGGCACTACGCTCGTCTACGTCTGGGCGATTAATTGTTATCCCTGTCTTTACGGCCTTCCTAAATATAACACGCTCTCTGAGCGATACAAAACGAAAGTAACCTTTATCAGTGCGTTAGCCGAAGATGTTGTTCAGGAAAATACTGATTACAGTCTTGGCAAATATATTGACAAATCTCTCGAGAGGCGATATCACGGTGAGTACGGCATCAGGCGGATACGCCGATTGCGGGAAGATTTTAATGACGGCCCGCCCTATGATCCTGAACTGGAAGAGATTATAAAGAAAAGCCAGGAGGTTCTCCAGGAGCGGAAGCAAACAACAGCTCCCAAAACTTATCGGAAGGAATTAGGTGAGACCATTCAGATATTGCAGCGGGAAAAGCATTGGCCCTCGTTCCCAACTTATTTCCTCGATGATCAGACCACCTGGAACTTTCTTTACCCGGGAAAATTGAACCAGACCGTTCCCCATTTTGTCCTGCTTCAGGATGGAAAAGCTAAAAGAAATATACCAAGAGAAAGGCTTGCTGAAGAATTGAGAACGTTGGGATGGTGAGCAATTTATCCATATCCTTCCACGTCCTCATCCAACCAGATACCCGCAATTCTGCCTCCCCATTTCCTTGGCCAGCTCTAACTTAAACCTGCTTTCCGCATAGACCGTATAAAGCAAATCGCCTTTCTGCGTCAGATCATGCACCTTTTTGCGAAGGTGTAATCCCGCGCCCTTGTCATCCGGTGCACCGGCCATCCGGGCAATCTTGGCGATGATTTCAGTGTTAATTCCCCGCACCCTTCCAATCTTTCCACTGCGTACCGGATAGGAAAATTCTCCCAGGGGCGGCAGTCTTTTCCGGCCTTGGGCATCAATGATTTCATTCATCTTCTTCCAGGCCTGGCCGCTTTCCAGGATTTCGCGGGCTTTCTTCTGCCCGTCTTTATATTTCCCGGTCATGCCTAATAATACCCCGGCCATCATCAGGCCCTTCTTCTTTAAGTCCGGTGGCGCCTGGGGATCATTTCGTAATATCGCCAGAACATCACGCGCTTCCAGTAACGGGCCGACGCCATAGCCAATCGGCTGAGAGCCATCGGTAATAATCACGTGAATATTCATTCCCAATTTCTTCCCAATCAATTCAAACATTTTCTTCAGATGATTGGCCTTCGCCCAGCTATTCGCTTTAGTGCTTTTGCCCATGGGAATGTCAATCAGCACATGCTTGGCCGAGACCGAATATTTTTTGGCCATCACCGACGCTAACAGCTGCCCTTCGGCATCAATGCTGAGCGGATGCTCGACTTCAATAATTTTATCGTCGGCCGGCGCTAAACTCATGCTGCCGCCATGGACCATGCAGGCTCCGGTTTTCCGGACGACACGCTGAATCTGCTCTTCGGTCAGCTCCACATTGGCTAAACATTCCATCGTATCGGCCGTGCCGGCCGGGGAAGTTATCGCCCGGGAACTGGTTTTAGGCATGGTAAAGCCGGCAGCAGCCAGAATGGGAACGATGATCATGGTCGTACGGTTGCCCGGAATGCCGCCGATACTATGCTTGTCAACGACCGTGCCCGGGAATTTCAATTTCTTTCCGGTATGCACCATCGCTCTGGTCATATCGACTACTTCTTCATGGGTAAAGCCGTTAGCAAAGCCAGCGGCGACAAAGTACGTTTTTTCGATGTCGGTCAGGCGATCATGGGTAATATCATCCATGATGTGGTACAGTTCCTGATAGCTGAGCCGTTTTCCATACAGTTTGTCGCGGATATGGGCAACGGATTCCGGCTTTCCCGTCAGCTTAATGTTGATGATGCTCCCGCTGTGCACGCC
Source organism: archaeon (assembly GCA_023265925.1). Classification (GTDB taxonomy): domain Archaea; phylum Nanobdellota; class Nanobdellia; order Woesearchaeales; family GW2011-AR9; genus JAHFRS01. The sequence goes on along the minus strand of JAHFSD010000003.1, from coordinate 11,624 downwards.
CAGGCGGGTTAACACTTCTTCAAACAGGCCGATCTTTCCTTCTGGCACAGCCTTCTTGCTTTCCGAGATGTCCAGGATGCAGGGCACTTCCTTATTTCCATCTTTCACCAGAATACGATCGCCGCTATGCAGATCCAGATGGCGGGCATCTTTCTTGTTCAGAATCGCTACCAGCGTTCCGCCGGTGGCAATGTCCATGTCTTTAACCCTGAACTTCATTTTTGCATCACCTTCAGGGTTAAAGATACCAAAAAATCACCAATTTTTTTTGTATCTTTCACACGGAATCTCATAGTAACCTCTTTTGTAAGAAATAAATATTCTTAGTTTATAAACGTTGCTGCAACGGATTCTGCACGGTAATTTGTTCCACTTGGTTTTATCCTGCGAAAGGTTTATATATTTCCTGTGTATTATGTGTATTGTTTACATCACCGGAGGAGGAACCTATGCCGGCATTAACCTTAGCCATACCTGAGGAAATGAAATTGAAGATGGATCGGTGTCCGGAAATGAACTGGTCCGAAGTAGCTCGTGAAGCCATCCGACAGAAATTAGCCCAATTACAAATTTTAAAAGCAATTGTCTCTAAATCCAAACTCAGTGAAAAAGAGGCCTTGGAATTCTCAATAGAATTAGGCAGGAGAATGAAAAAGTCCATGCACGAAAAGTTTAAGAAGAGGTATCCGTCTGCCTTTTGAATGAACCTGGTCGTTCCACCCACCCCTAATAGTACTAATTACCAATGATAACATTTATATATTGGTGCTAATTAGCAGTTAGTATGATCCGGAAAGAAGCCTTACGGCAGGTTATCGCCCAGCAAAAGAAGGAAATCACTTCTCCGCAAGAAACTGTGCCCCGAAAAGTTCTTGATCAGCTTCCGGAATGGTTCAAAGATAACCGTATTATTATCATTACCGGCATACGGCGCTGCGGAAAATCAACGCTGTTGAAACAGATCATGCAGCAAAAAAAAGGCTGTTGTTACCTCAATTTCGAACATGAACAATTTCTGGATTTCCAGGCTCAGGATTTTGAGGATTTACACGAATTGCTGATTGAATGTTACGGGCCTGCTCAACTGTACTTTTTTGATGAGATTCAGAACATCGAAAAATTTGAAGCTTTCGTCCGCCGCCTGCAAGACCAAAGAAAAAAAGTTATTCTCACCGGATCGAACGCCACCTTGTTGAGCAAGGAACTAGGGACAAAACTAACCGGCAGATACAAAGCAATAGAACTCTACCCTTTCTCTTTCCAGGAATTCCTGGCCTTCCAAAAGATAATCTGGAATAAAGACTGGTTCTACAGCACCGAGAAAAAAGTACAGCTGCTCCAGTCTTTCGGCGAGTACCTCAGCAAAGGCGGTTTCCCGGAATATCTCATAAACAACGATGATACTTATTTGAAAACTATTTATGATAATATCTTATATCGAGACATCATTTCCCGTTATGCCCTAAAAAAACAGAAAATACTGAGAGAATTAGTACAGCTGCTCCTGCGCAGTGTTTCTTCACAGGTAACGTATAACTCATTGAAGTCGGCTTTAGGTCTGGCTAATTCTATTACTGTAAAAGAATACATTGGCTATTTACATAATTCTTACCTGATTTTTGAGCTTCAGAAACTTGATTTTTCCCTGCGCCGGCAACTAGCGGCCCCTAAGAAGATTTACACTATCGATTCAGCAATGTATCGTTTGAATGGATTACCCTTTTCCGAAAACAAGGGCCCCATCCTGGAAAACAATGTTTTTGTAGAACTACAACGACAAAATAAAGAAATTTATTACTTTTCTGGAAAAAGGGAATGTGACTTTGTCGTGAAGGAAGGAGCAAAAGCGTCTGAAGTGATACAGGTTTGTCATACCTTAAACGAACAGAATAAAACGAGAGAAATAGAAGGGCTCTTAGAAGCACTGGAGCACTTTAAGCTAAAAACAGGAATAATCATCACCACTGAGCAAGAAGAAGAAATGTCCATAGAAAACAAGAATATTATGATTATCCCGGTCTGGAAATGGTTGCTGGCCTGTTCTTAAACGTCCCCTCCTTCGTATCCTTTTTGTGAATAGAGCAGTCGGAATCAGAATCATCGCACCAGTTATCGCCTGTTCTCTTGCTTCAAGAAAGACTCTATTTTAGGTATATCCCCCTTACTTCCCAAATCCAGCCAGTAGCCACGTGACTTCAGCACGTTCACTTTCCCTTCTTGGGCTAAAATTGAAATCGCCTCGGTCAGTTCGTATTCTCCCCGGGGGGAGAGCCCCATCTTATCCAAAGCAGGCCAAATAGCAGCAGTACATTTGTATAAACCAGTGTTAATCAAATTACCCACAAACTCTTTCGGTTTTTCAACGATTCGCACTAGCGTATCTCTTTCGGTCTCTTTATCCCGTTCTGTCACTAACACGCCATAGCGCTGCCAGTCCTGAACTTCTTTGCCAACAATGTAACAAAAATCATCGGGACGCTGCACCAGGTTCAAATCCTCAACGGAATATAAATTATCCCCGGACACTACCAGGAACTGCTCTTTCCCGCAAAAGGCTTTGGCGTGCTTGAGAGCATCGCCTGTTCCCCGCGGCTCAAGCTGTTGGATGACTGTTGCCGGAATCGCATATTTTTCCAGGAATTCTTCCATTTTCTCTTTTTTATGGTTTACCACGATTCCGAGTTCAGTCACGCCGGCCTTTCGCAGGTTTTCAAGCACATACCACAAAAAAGGTTTTCCACTGATCTCAATCAAAACTTTGGGCTTATCTTCCGTTAAAGGCAGCATTCGCACCCCTTTCCCCGCAGCGAGAATGACCGCTTTCATGGTGGAGAGGGCAGCACCTCCGCCAATTCGGAAAATTCCGAGATTTCGTAATCCGGCACTTCCCAATACTCTTGAGGCCGGCGGTCCCGATGCTTTCCTTGGCGCATCCAGACCGTCTTCAGCCCCAGCTCCTTGCCGAATTTCACTTCCAGATCAATCCGATCGCCTACCACGACCAGCTCTTCCCCGGGGAATTGTTGCTGTATCTCCTGAAATGATTTTTTCTTTTCTTCATCAGTATGGCAGATGTAAATGGAATGGAAATAAGGGCGAATACCCAGAGCATTAATCTTTTTATCCTGTAATCCTGGATCAGTTTCCTTCGTCACCAATATTTTTGTGCCGGAAAAGGACTGTAAGAATTCTTTCACGCCAGGAAAAGGTTTCAGCTGCTGAAGGTCCTGCTCAGTATAATTATCCGGCACTTGACCGGCACGATCATACAAGGTACCGTCCAAATCAAAAATGATTAACATTTTTAATTTTTAGTCTTTCCTCCGGAAAGGATCAAAGATTATCAACAATAGCCATCAGCTCCGCGGCTAATTTTTTGGCATCATGGCGGATGAAGGCCCGATGTCTGGCCAGCACGTCCGCACTGCTATACTCTGCTTTATGATTATCCAGCAGATCGGCAGCAATAACGCGGGAATCGGTAAGATCGTTCTCGACTAAGGTTCCCTCATCAGCATAAATCTCAATCAATTCTGCTGCGGGCCTGCCGTTATTCACGATGATGAAATCAAACACGTCCCTGCCGGTAAAGCGCTGCAGTTCCCGCAGGTAATCACTTGCCCGAAATCCGGTCGTTTGCCCGTGCTTATTCATGAGATTGATCACCAGCGCTTTCCTGGCTTGAGTTTTCTGTAAGGCCTGGCTGACGCCTTCCACCAGCAAGTTGGGAATTAAGGAGGTGTAGAGTCCGCCCGGTCCCAGCACGATCAAGTCGGCATTCCGGATTTCATCAAGAGCATGAACGTCAGCTTTGGGAAACGGTTCCAGGTAGATAGTGCTGTAGCCTTGATCTATTTCCCGTGATACATACACCTGCCCCTCACCCTCCAGCATTTTTCCGTTCTTGAGGACCATTTTCAGCCGGGTTTGATGCGTCGTCACCGGAATGACTTTGCCTTTGATGGAGAGAATTTTCCCGGCTTCCTCCACTGCCTTTTCAAAACTGCCGGTTACTTTTTCCAGTGCCGAGAGCAGCAAATTGCCAAAACTATGTCCTTGCAAGCCGCCATTTTCAAAGCGGTAACTCATCAGGCTTCTCATCAGCCGGCTGGAATCGGATAAAGCCACTAAACATTGCCGCACGTCACCGGGAGGAAGCACACCAAGCTCATCACGGAGAATGCCGGTGCTGCCGCCGTCATCGGCCATCGAGACGATCGCACTCAAATCCACGGGAAAGTTCTTTAATCCACGGAGAACGACAAAATTCCCGGTTCCACCACCAATAACCACGACTTTTTTCATTCTGGGCTGGAAGTTGAAACAGCGCTTTTAAAGATTGTGGAAAATGGTGCTCCAAAACAATTTATTCATCAACCATAAGATAGAGCTGATACTTTACTTTTCCCTCTTCATCTTTCGATCTTACTACACCCTGCCTTTCAGTTCCCCGATATATTTGTAAATGCCCTTTTCCACCATGATAAAGAGTTTGACAAAGGTGCCGTGTTGAATATCCCTTTCTTTCTACAGCAGTTATAATCTCCAGTAGAGACTCACTTTCCTGTACTTTACATAAAGGTTCCGGAAACCAATATAAGTTTATGGTGTGGTCATCTTCCTGCAGTTCTTCCGTCATGATTCTTACTCCTCCGTAAAATCTTCAATCTTCGCCGTGAATTCCTCTTCCGACTGAATCATCCCCCTCTTTTTCAGATACTCCCGGGAAATGAGGTAAAACACTAATCCTACCGACTTCTTCCCTTTATTATTGGAGGGCACCACCAGATCCAGCTTATTGGATTGGTTATTGGTGTCGCAGATGGCAATCACCGGAATGCCGACAATAGCAGCATCATCAACGGCATTCTTGTCCGGCCACGGGTCGCAGACCACCATTATTTTTGGCTCGGTAAACGTTTCCAAATTAGGATTGGTCAGGATACCGGGTGGATACCTGCCGACAATCACGTGCATGCCAGTCAATTTGTTAAGCTGCCGCAGGGCCTTCCAGCCATTTTCCCGCCGGCTCACCACCAGGATGTCTTCCGGGTTATATTGTGCCAGCAGGTTGGCAGCTAGCCCGATTCGTTCATCCACCCGCTTCAGATTAAGAACGCTGAGTCCGTCTGGCCTGGTCTTATAGATAAAGTTGGCCATGTACTTGGTCTTGAATTTAGTGCCGATATGGATGCCGGACTTCAGGTACTCGTTCGAGTCAATTAATAAAGTTTCTTGTTCGGCCATGTTAATTTTCCTCCAAAGGAATAAACCACACGGCAAGAAGAACTTCACTTCCTGTCTGCGGTTTCTTTCGCCTCACGCAGCGCTGCGCTACCCTATGACAGATAGGCGTTGGCTTTGTCCTGTTGGGACCGGGCGTTATTTATAAACATTTTGCATCTTCGGGGTAGGTGTGCTATCCCATTTATAGTTTATTCATATAATTAACCACCTGAAGTGGTTAATTATATGTAAAGTAGTTTCGGGACAACAGACATAGCCTTAGCCAGCAAAACCTATATATAGTCTATAATGCCTCCCTAAACTCATGTTCAAAAAAAGAGGTGAACAGACTACTGGCTTTTTCCTGCGCCATCGTACTGCCATCGCTGCGACCACCTTAATCGGGACGGTGATTGGCGCCGGCATCTTAGGTATACCCTACGCCATCGCCCGGGCGGGCTTTCTCTATGGATTGATCCTGATCGTGTTGATTGGCATCTCGTTCATCTTCCTCAACCTGTTCCTTGGTGAAGTCGTTCTGCGCACTAGACAGCAGCACCAGCTGACCGGCTATGCCGGAAAATATCTGGGTCCCACGGGAAAAAAAATCATGGCTTTTTCCATGCTGGTGGGCATTTATGGCGCCCTGACCGCGTATCTAATCGGGGAAGGGACAGCGCTGCAGGTCATCTTTAAAGTAGGCTCCCCGACGTTCTATACCATCATCTTCTTTATTCTGGCTTTCTATATTGTCTATCGCGGCATTAAAACGACCGGCGAGGCGGAACTTATTTTAGTTTCGACGCTGATAGTGATTGTGCTGGCCATTGGTTTCCTCTCCTGGGACCGTCTTAATCCTGCCAATTTTAGCGGCCACGACCTGACCAAACTTCTCCTTCCCTATGGCATTACCGTATTTGCCTTTGTCGGCTCGGCGGCGATCCCGGAAATGCAGGAAGAGTTAGGGCGGGAAAAGAAAAAAATGAAAAAAGCCATTCTGATCGGCTCGATCTTTCCCATTTTTGTCTACCTGCTGTTTACCGTCGTCATTATGGGCATGGTGGGAATAGAACAATTCGAAATTCTGAAACCGAATGAACGCATTGCCACCGTCGCCTTAAGTTTGTATTCCAGCCCGCTCCTCGGTATCCTGGCTAACATCTTAGCCGTCCTGACCATGGCAACCTCTTTTTTTACCCTGGGCTTAGCGCTGCTGGAAACCTATCAGTATGATTATAACATATCGAGGAATGTTGCTCTTCTTGCCACGTTTTCCTTTCCACTCCTTGTTGCGGTCTTTAAGCTCACCACATTTATAGCCGTTCTGGGCGTTACCGGCGTCTTGTCGGGCGGGTTAGATGGAATTTTAATCGTCCTGATGTACTGGAAAGCCAAACTGAAAGGGGACCGTACACCAGAATACAGCCTTCCGCTGCTGAAACCGGTCGGCATAACCTTAATAAGCATGTTTGCGCTGGGCATTCTCTATCAGATCATGAAAGTGTTTTTTTGAGGGATACGGCGTTTTCCCGTCACTACTTTAGGGGATAAAGATTATCCAAAAGATTTATATATAAGCGGCTACTTTGGAGTGGTATTGAAGCTGATAACGGGGTGGTATAATGTTGTTTATGACTAATAATTATGGCACCAATCGAAGAAGAGAATACCTTGGAGAGATTAGTAGCGGTAGTACGGCTCCTAGGGAGAGAATTAACTCTGGAGGAAGCTCGCGATAGCCTCTCGGTCGGAAATTATATTATAAGAGGCTCACATTTTTATCGGATCAACCCGGAAAGACCCTCAGAAGAAATTCTGGTTCCCGAAGCTCAAGTACGTACGTGTCTTCTTCAATATCTGCCCACGAGCGCATTTGGTGCTGTTCCGGTAGATGCTGTTCCGGATGAGGATGGAGCAGATGTTCTGGTAGATGATACCGACATCGTTGGGGAAAGATCATTAGGAAATGCTGCTGCTCCATCAGGTACTCCATTGGAAACACGGCCAGAAATTGATCAGACAATCATTTCTCTCCAACCGGTCGAAGTAGAGCTAGGACTGTATGAGGAAGCTGATACCCTGCGCAGGCAGCAGTTACGACAGGACCTCACCGCAAAATTGCAGTCAGGCTGGGACACGGGCGATTTCATGTCGGCCAGAATAGCCTACGAACAATACTTTTCCTTCCTGGAGCAGCAACATCCTGGATTAAGTATGCCGCATAGTGGCAAAGCTGGTGAAAGGATAAAATATATTTTGGAGTTCTTCGCCGAAACGGTGCAGTGCCGGGGAACTGAAGTTGTCGAGCATTATCTTAACACTCTTGATAAATTGCTCGCTGAGCCGGCAGAAACGCCCGAAGACAAAATTGCTGCCGTGAACGTTGCCAGCGCCTTTGCGCGGAATGTAGACGATATGTATCTTCCCTATTCTTTGGAGCAGGTACAACAATATGTAATCCAGGGACTACAGAAACAGGGAGAAGCACGGCTCCAGCATTTCCAGATTAATCGGGATGATGAAGAAATCACTGAGACTCTGGACGATTTAATGGAAGAAGAACATCGCCGCCTGGTTAGTCAGCTTCCTGAATGTCTGAGAGCGAAAGCGGAGAATTTGCGCCTGGCGGGAGAGGTATCAAGAGAACGAGAATTTCGAGAAGCTGCCGAGAAAGTAAGAGATAAGCGGTCAGATCTGTTGGCAGAACGGGAAAAGCAGTCAGGTATATTGTATCAGCAATTGCAGCAGGAAAGGATACAGTTAAAGAGATATAAATTTTTAGGTGTTTTCGCAACTGTTGCAGTTGTGGGAGCAGTAGTGGCATACAAGTTCATGACAGTTGAGGCTACAAAATATCGGGAGGCTGCTTACACGAGAGCAGTTCAAGTTCAAAGTCTAAGTAAAGAGAATAAAGATTTGCAGCACGATTACTCAACGCGGAATGAAGAAGCCAGAAGATTGCGAGAAGGGTCGGCGGGAGCGTTGTGGAAGAAAGAACAGGCAGCCTGGCAGGGGATGTATGATGCTGAGATGCGAAGGGCGAACACGGCCGAGCAGGGTGAAAAGCAATTCCGGGAAGGATATAACGTGGCAGTAGACCGAATAATCGAGCTGAAACGCACACTTGCTGGAACCACTGCCGAAAGAATTAAGGCAAACATTCGTGATCCGAAAGCATTGAGCAGAATTGCTGCTGAATACACCGGTAGATTAAGATATGTCAGAATTCCTGGTCCAGGTTGTGAGAAAGGATTAAAAAATTTACATACTGCTATGGGTGGATACAAAGAAACGGAAAGTCCATTTGTATCTGCTCTTGAAGAAAGAGGTGTTTGTGAAGGGATAGCAGATGATAAACCATTTGTGGAATTTTACAAATAAGCAAGGAGGAAAACAAAATGTCATTCGCCAAAAATTTGATTGTCGGAACAACGTTAGGAATTAGTACCTATCTGATGGCTGGTAGTACTGGGTATGCTCAGGAGCTTAAAGCCAGGGGAGTGGAAGCTTCCGATCCATCAGGACCGGCAGCTGCCCCCACACAGGGATCTGGTGAATTAGGAGTCCGGCCAGGTCGTGATCCAGCTCCGTCAGGAAAACCGGCAGCTGCACAACCAGCTACATGTCCACCTCAACAACAATGCCCACCAGCTCCCCAAAAGAAAGTTGGCCCAAGCAGAACCCAGAAACAACTTGGCCGGCTGGAAAGCGAATTAAGAGACTGGCAAGGCAGAGTAGCAGGATTGGCAGAAGTGACACAAACTAATCGGCAAGTCATAAGTGATATGATTACCAGTCTGGAAAGCTACGCAACCATCAGACAAACCGTTGAGAACCTGCAGAAAAGTGCTGGCTTAACCTATCTGACGGGAATTGTCAATAATCTCTTTGCTGACCTTACGGGGCAGAAAGATGCGATGCTGAGAACGTGTGGGCAAGCATATGGAGCCCATCGAAAAGTAGCAGAAGGTGAAAATGCCTATTTGGCACAACGAAAAGGACTCAACGATCAAGTCTTAGCATTGCAGGCTGAGACTACTCTGACTGACCAGCAGCGGACCGAACGTGCCACCAGCTTAAGAGCACAAATTGAGAAACTGGAACAGGAATATCGAGTGAAAGACGGCGCTGTTAAAAAATTAACCGAAGAGTGTGCAGATGCACAACGTGGCTACGATTGGCGCGCCGCCAGACTTCGCGGGCGCATTGAAGGCAATCTGGCCCATCGCCTCGATCCACGAAAATGGAGCGTCGAGCCGCATGCTGACTACCTGAACTTTGGTGGCGCTTCTGCTGCCGCCGTGGGAGCAGATGTCTGTGCTGTCGGAAAGAAAGGACGACTGTGTGTCGGAGCAGAAGCGGTTGGTGGACAACCCGTCGAATCAGAATCATCCTCTGCGGAGGCAACAACCTCTCCGGTAGGATCAGGATACCAGCAACTAACATTAGAACAGAGTGAAACAGAAGTACAGATGCGTTACCTGGCTGGAGCCGGCGTTTCTGCCTGGACGAGAGATTTCCGGCCACGAAACAGCAGACGCTTCTCCGTTGCTGCCGGAGTAGGAGCAACAGCCTATCGGGGAGAAGAAAAATCAACGACAGAAACAATGAGAACAACTCAGCTTTCTGACGCTGCCGGTACCGGTAACCTCGTTGGCGACGCTCAGGTGGTAACGGGAGAAGAAACCAGCGCCAGAACAGTTTACTCGGTCGTTCCCCGTGCGCAGGTTGATCTCTGCTATAAAAACCGAGTCTGCCTGGAAGGAAAATTAGGGGTAGACAGCCACACGAAGGAAGTTGTAAGCAGTGGCGGCCTGCGGTTTAGATTTTAATTTTTTAATTTTCACTATGGGAAACAAAATAGGAAACGAACAGCGAGGATCAAACATGAACACACCATCACGAAACTCACGAAACATCATCGCCTGGACAATCAGTTTAGTGATGCTGATGGCAACAGTCGCCTCCATTGCCTATGCTGATTCGATAGCTGTGACCAGTTTATGGACTGACGGCAATACCAATTCCATTGCTGTTGCACAGGGTGAAAGCCCGCCCTTATTTGTTTTGGTCACGAGCACCAACGATTTTGCCCTCTGGATACAGGTATTACGGGGAAATACGGTGGTACAAGAAGTCATCCAGACCTTTGTTCCGGCAAATTTAAATTCAAACTATTTCCAAACCTTTAATGTTCCTACCAGTGATTTGGCTGGTGATTATCTTGTCCGTGTCCATGTTCTCAATGTTGATGGCGATTCGACGGCCTGGCTCAATCTTCACGTCGAAACCTCCCCCACCATGAATCCGGTCGCGGATCAGGAACTCAATGAAGGGGCAACGCTGGCATTAACCGCTTCCGGCTCTGATGCTGACGGCGATGCTGTTACCTATGTTGCCCGGCGTGACTGTAAAGGTGTCTGGCTCTGCAATGTTGCGGAAGCATTTACCCCTTCCTCCCAGAACCGATTATTGCCAGGAATGACTTTTAATCAACAGACCGGCGCATTAAGCTTTACGCCCGGATTTGATTTCGTGAAACATCCTAATGCCGAACGAACGGCAGGAATGCGCCTCCATGCTTTTGATGGAGAACGCTTTGGAAATTGGGAATATGCTGATTTTACCGTGAATGACGTCAATAGGTTGCCCGTATTTACTTCTACGCCGGTTACGCCGGGAAAAGAAAATGCTTATTATGTCTATCCGCTCACGGCAACCGATGCCGATGCTGAAGATGCTTTGACTTTTTCCCTGATGGCCGGGCCGGCAGGAATGAGCTTAACGCCCAACAATGTGGTGCGCTGGACGCCGACCTTTGACCAGACCGGACAGCATGACGTAACGGTTCAGGTTGCTGATGGAATAGGTACGGTTACACAAAGCTATACGATTACGGTAGCCAATACTAATCGTGCACCGGTATTGAATCCAATTGGCAATAAACAGGTAAGCGAAGGACAACTCCTGCAATTTACTGTTTCTGCCAGCGATCCTGATGGTGATGCTTTCTCATTAGAATCAACGAATCTCCCTACAGGGGCAGCTTTTAATCAGCAAACCGGACAATTCAGCTGGACGCCAACTCTGACCCAGGCCGGACAACATCAAGTAACCTTCCGGGCGATGGATAGTGCTGCTTTATATGATTTAGAGACGGTTACGATTACTGTCCTCAACACTAACAATGCTCCTGTCGTTGCACCAGTTGATGATCAAAGTGTGGACGAAGGAGAACTATTACAATTTACCGTTTCGGCAACGGACGCGGATGGCGATGCTTTAATTTTTGCCACGAGCGGCTGGCCAGCAGGAGCTGGTTTAGTCAATCATTGGGATGGCACTGCCACTTTTAGCTGGACGCCAACATCTGCACAAGCAGGAACCTATGGACTTAC
>JAHFSD010000027.1 GCA_023265925.1 archaeon | reverse complement strand
TTTTCCTCCCGCAGGTAACCGTCGAGGAAAGTATTGATTCCTTCCCGGCTGGATTTAATGCCCGAGACCACGCCATACACTCCCTCATGTCCGTACATGATGTTCAGGAAATCGGTCATGTAATCAAGGATGATCAAATCGTGCTCAATCAGCAGGACGGACGTTTGCTCATTCGCCAGGGAGCGGATAAAGTGGGAAGCAGACAGGCGCTGCTTAATGTCGAGATAGGAAGTGGGCTCGTCAAACAGGAAGAGATTTGATTCTTTTAACGCCGCCGCGGCAATGGCAACTCGTTGCAATTCTCCTCCAGAAATGGCGTTGATGGGAGTGTCAAGAAAATTGCCCAGCTGCAACTGTTCCGTCACCTGCTCCAATTTTCCATTTTTGGTGAGGCGCTGTAACAGCTCCCGCACGGTACCACTGTATTGCTTGGGGATCAGATCCACCTGCTGTGGCTTGTAGGATAAAGAGACTTCATTCTTCTGCAATTTGTCCAGGAATTTCTGGATTTCCGTGCCGCGGAAATACTGAATCACTTCCCTGAATTCGGGCGGGTTCTGCCACTTCCCTAAATTGGGCTTGATCAGGTTGGCTAGGATTTTCAACGCGGTGGATTTACCGATGCCATTCTTTCCTAAGATTCCGGTCACTTGCCCGAATAAGGGAGTGGGCAGCGAATATAATTCAAACATATTTTCACCGTAGCGATAGACCGGCGGCTTATTTAACTGCGCCGGAAGGTTGATAATGGTGATGGCGCCGAAGGGGCAACGAGCGGGGCAGATCCCGCAGCCGGTGCAAAGCATTTCGTCAATTCGGGCTTTCTGTCCCGTATCATCACCGGGGTAAATGCAGTCAGCTCCCGCTCTATTCACGGGGCATAATTTAGCACAGAGGTAATTCCCACATTCCTGCGGGTGGCATTTCTCTCGATCAATGACGGCGATGCGTTTGCGGAGCATTTTTTCTGGTTAATGATGGTAATACGTTTTCTGGGCAGATCTAATGCCTTTTAATGGCGTATTTTATATATTCTTTGTGCTTTCATCCTGAAAAGTTTCCATGTCGTCTTTCCCCATACACCTAACATTTTAATACACTTTCGGCCTCGCCAGAGAGCATGGGAATCAAGGATTTCATTCAGAAATACAGCAGCATCGCTTCTCTCGTCGGTATGCTTTCCTTGAGTAACTGTGGCAGTGGCAGTAGCAGTAGTGAGAAGTGTGAATACCAGCCCGGCTTTTTCACCGCCTGCCAAAGCTCCAGCTGTTGTTCCGGCCTGGAAAGCTGTGTCGAGGATTTCCGTGAAAAGGATTTCTCCTGCACCGCTCAGGTTGATTATTATGGGGAATGCGTGCAGGAGCAGGATCAATGCCTTCAGGAAACGCGGCAGCGTTGTTCAGCCCAATCCAAAAATGGCTACCCGTCCTGTGTGGACATTACCATCCAGATCCTCAATGCTCAGGAACTGCAGGTAGACAGCCCCTATTTTCAGGTAACTCCGATGATTCAACTCCTGCGCTCTGCTGAATTCAGCGAGGAAGTCATTGAACGCTCTTCTTCAGGAAAATTTGAGGAGGTGCAGACGAAAACTGACTATGGCGGTGCCCGCTTTGTCGGCGAGGTGCAGAAGACTTTTCGCACCAGCCTGTATTACAAGCGGCATCCGGCTGCTGAAGAATGTGAAGAACGGATGGTCAACCCCCAATATCAAGAGAAACTGGACGATGGTTCCTGCCAGATCCGCCGCTTTTCTTCCTGCGATAAGGAATCGTACATTGAATGCAGCTTTACCTATGACCGCATGCTGCCGGTGGAAGTGCAGCCCGGGCAAAAGAAGTATGAGACGGTGCTATATGCTGATCCCGGGCACTGGAAAAGCCTAGGGCAGAAAGTCTTTTGCCACGACCGGCGCAACAATAAAGGTGAGCAGTTCTGTTTCCCGCCGTTTGAGTTGTAGGAAATTAGATTGTTGAAGTTGGTACCTTTTTGGCATTACATTTTTATATACTGCTTATTTTAAAGTAGCAAAATAATCATTGCCAGAAGACCGACCATGAACCTCGTCTATTCCCCTCGTTCGCTGGAACATCTGGTGGCTGAGAACTATCCTGCTGCCTGCCTCGACCGCCCGGCCAGGCTGGAGAAGGTTAAACAACTTCCTTTTTTTCAGGAAGGATTGGAGCGGCTGAATGAAAGCTTATCTGATGAACGGGTCATTCCTGCACTGAATGGCGAGCAGCACCTTGGACTGGTGCATACCCCTTCTTATATCACTCAGATCAAGAGAGTTTGTGAGGAACTGCGTGATGGCGAAATTATCTCCCTCCATGAGAATCGGGACACCTGGTTTTCCCGTAACAGTTATCAAGCCGCCTGTTATGCGGTGGGGGGAGCGGTGCAGGCGGCCAGCCTGGCTAAATGGGGAAAAAATGCTTTTTCCCTGGCCCGCCCTCCGGGGCATCATGCTCATCCCGATAAGGAAGGGGGATTCTGCCTTTTCAACAATGTGGCGATTGCCGCAGAATATCTCCGGCGGCAAGGTGAAAAAGTATTCATCCTCGACATTGACCTTCATCTTGGTGATGGAACGTTAAAGTATGCCGGGGGAAAAGAAAGCCTTTATTACTTTTCCATTAATCTGGAACATTCCTGGCCGCATGGTGAGCCGGAACAGCAACCTAATACAAAGAATATGCAAAGCAATGTGCAGAATATTTTTCTTCCTTCTGGGACTGATGATCGAAGATACACCGAAGTACTTCAGGACTGCCTGAGACCGACACTTGCTGCGTTTCATCCCTCCATTATTGCAGTTAGTGCCGGATTCGATACACACCATCTGGATGCGGAAGCCTTTACCGAAGAGTTAGAGGGTGGTTTTCGGCTTACGAGTAACAGTTATTGTGAACTAAAAAAGATTCTCGATGACAGCCGTATTCCTTACTTCTGTGTTCTGGAAGGCGGCTATCATCCGCAGAGCGTGCTGGAAGGGGTAAGGAGTTTTTTGGAGTCATGAAAAAGCCATGTAAAGACTTTTAAAATACCCGCCTATTTCTAGACTGAACATGACCAAATGCAGCATCTGTAACAACAAGATCGCCGAATTGTTTTTGGAAAAGATCAAAGGGACAATCATCCGCAAGCCCGGTTCCAGCAAACAATATCCCGTCTGCTTTGAGTGCCAGAAAAAGTTTCCCGGCAAAGAGGAGATGTTGAAAAAGATTTAATGCCCCTGTAGCTTAACGGTGGAGCGGCGCTCTCGTATAAACTTTAAGAAAGTTTAATCAAAATGGCGGGCATAAAGCCCGCTGGGCGAAGCGCAGGTTCCGTGTTCAAATCACGGCAGGGGCTTTTTTTTGTCGTGGGGTCGAGCCGTGCGAGTGCCCCACCTGAGTACGACTCGCCTAGTGTAACTGGCGTTCAAATCACGGCAGGAGCTTATTTTCACCATGAATTCAGACCTCTATTCCCTCATCAACCACGCCCACCATCTTTACCTTCAGAACTTCCCTCCCACCACCTGCTTCGAGCGCGCCGTCTTCTTTAGCTGGGGCTGCACCATTGGCGATTGCGGCTTCTGCTACATGAGCACCCAGCCGGCAGGGAAAAAGCCGACGGAGACGAAACGGAGCACTGAATCAATCCTGGCAGAATTTATCCTGGCGAAGAATCTCGGCTGGGAAATCGGCTTCTTTACCGGGGGAATCGGTGTCTTCACGCCGAATGAAATGGAAGCCCTGTTGAAAGCAATCCTGGAAATCACCTCAGAAAAAATCTGGCTATCCATTGGGCCAATCTCCCCGCCGTTACTGCCGCGATATTTGCCCTACATTAAAGGCGTGGTCGGTTCTACGGAAACCATTAATCCAGAACTGCACAAAATAGTTTGCCCCTCGAAACCTTTGAAACCATATGAACGGATGTTTGCAGCTGCGACGGAATTAGGATTGAAGAGAGCCATGACTTTCATCGTGGGAATGGGTGAACAAAAAGAGGATTTAATATTATTACAGAACTTCATTACACGATATTCCATCGACAAGATCCACATTTATGGTTTGGTCCCGCATCCGGGAACCGTGTTTGAGCAGGCTCCGATCCCCAGCAAGGAGGAGCAGGCCTGGTGGATTGCCCAATTAAGGATCGCTTTTCCAACGTTAGACATCCAATGCGGGGTGTGGGAAGACCGGATTGGGAATGTTTCCCTGCTGCTGAAAGCGGGCGCAAATTCCATCTCCAAATTCCGGGCAACGGCTTTGTTTGGAACACCATTAGCTCAGGAGCTGGAACGGCAGGCGGCACTTGCTGGAAGAAAATTTCGGGGCACGTTGACCTTGCTGCCTGCTCTGGACTGGGATGGTGAGATAGAAAAATTATCTTTTTCTGGCGAATTGAAGGAAAAAATTCAGGGAAAGCTCTATGAATATATCACTAAAATGCAGCGAAATAAACCAATCTCACTACCACAAACCATATAAATACCAATTATTCCTTCTGCCAAATCATGGATGAATTGCGCCTCAGCAAAGCCTTGGAGCGGCAGCAGCACGAGCAGCTGCACCGGGAGGTTAAGGAGACCTTGCAGCAGGAGCAAAATCCCAAAGACAATAGGAACCTGTTAATTCTCTTGGTCGTGATTGTCGGTGTCTTTGCCTTGGCCCTGGGCGGCTTTAAAACCTATAATGCCCTTACTGGCGCGAGTGTCGTCAATGTCGATGAGCTGCAAAAACAGAATTTAGCCGGAGATCTGGATAAAGATGAAGGGTATATCTATAACGGCTACAGCTTTATCAAAGCGGACGGGTTATGGTGGACGGAGATGAATAAGTTCGGAACGCTATTGAAAGTGCCATTACATTTTGGGCCCAGGGATGTCGAGGACATCACCATTACGGGCACATTAAATCCGGCTTTTAACGATGGGGAAAAAGTCTATCTGGCAATTAATCCCAACGTCAATGACAAGTATTACACTCTGGCCCTCTCTGAATTAAGCTTTAACATCGTTAAGGGCATGGATCGTGTTCCCGTTGGCAGTTGCACTGAGGAACATTGGGCCTGTGATAACCGGACGATTGTTGATTGTGCCAATAATCCGGAGAACAAGCCGGTCGTGGAACTGGTTCTGGGAGAAGAGACCAGAATTGATTTGAAGGATACCTGCATCAAGATTCAGGGCCAAGGCTATGACCTGGTCCGTGCTGCCAACAGAATTCTGTACCAGTGGTATGGCGTGATGAAATGATTATCTCTTCAACCCCAGCACTTCCAGCTGCCCGTTCTGAACGGTGACTAAGCGAAAATTGAGTCCCAGCTGCATGACTGCTTCCAGCAGGGCCATGTGTTCCCTGCCGGAGCCGGAGACGAGATTCAAGGCAATTTCAAAATCGCTTATTTTTCCCTGCAGCTGTTGTTTAATGTCTTCCACTAATTCAGGAATGTCTTTGATTTCATTTACCGGGATTATTTCCACATTTGGTTGGTTGGGCGTAAAATTCTCTACGGCGAACTGACTGGCAATCAGGAACACCTTCGTCCACGGCTGAGCCCGCAGGAGCGTATTGACTTCACTCCAAGTTCCTTTTCCTATCGAAAGGCAGGCCAGTAAGGTGGGCATGGGCGGGTAAAATGAAGGGTGATTTTTAAATTATGCTGCTTCCAGAAAATCCTTAACCTGGTAGAAATCAGTAAAGTGCGCTTTCACCTGTGAATAACAGCGTTGATCCTTCAGGTTCATGCCTAAAGGATAGCCCACCTCCTGCCAGGCCGGGATGTCATTGAAATGGTCGCCAATGAAAGCGGTAGCCTCCCGCCTGATTCCGTACTGGTGAAGTATCTTTTTGACCAATTCTCCTTTTTCTCCGATGTGAACGTTCATTCTTCCCCTTCCCGTAAATCTTCCCTTCCGATCGGAAAGCAGTTCATTGATCAAAATAAAATCCAGCCCGACTTCCTGCTGAATTTTCTTGGCAACGAGATCAACACCGCTGCTTACCAGTCCCAGGAGTATGCCTTTCCCCTTCAGATAAGCACAACATTCCGGGAAGCCGGGAGTGTAAGGTGGTGGGAATAGCACCGGCTTGACCGATTCAACCTGCACCCCTTCCAGGCCACGACAATTTTCCTCAAACCATTCCTGATACTGGGCAGGCTTGTTGATGTAATGCCGTAGCAGACGATCCCATTCTTCCTTTCTGCCAATCGCTTCTCCTAACGCATCCCAGCTGGATTGAAAGGAACCGCTGTTATACTGAACAATTGTCCCATCCATGTCAAAGAGAACCAAGTCGGTAATCATTAACCCGGCTGCTGAGGTACATTTAATATCGTTTTTGCTGGTGGAATATAGCTATTCAACTGTATTTTTACTTTTCAAAGACAACAAACCTTTAAAAAGGAAGGCAGTATAGCGAACTTAGGATAAAACCAAAAGGAGGTTTGGAACATGGCGTCTGCAGGAACTGCAAAAGGGGTGGTAAATAAGCTGATAGCTTATGCCTTTACCGTTGGCATCATCATTGCCCTGGTACTAGGCTTACTCTCGACCTGGGTAGAGCCCTGGCAAGGAGTGCTGACCAGCATCCTGATCTTAGCCGGGATAGCGGTCGGGTTCTTTAACATCACCCCCAATGAGGCCAAAGACTATGTGCTGTTTGTGACAGCCTTAGTGATCGTCACCAGCCTGACACAGGATGTGCTGAAGTCGCTGACGGCGATCGGACCGCTGTTGGAGAACGTATTGCGAGCCATCATGGCTTTCATCATGCCTTCGGTAATCATCGTCGGCATCAAGGCGGTGCTCAATCTGGCCAAGCAATAAGCTGTTTTTGTTTTTTTTTCTTATTTTTTATTTTTTTTATCTCTTCGATCAATGAGCTGGTGTTCTTCAGGGCCAGTGCCAATCAGAAGAATCGGCGTTTGCAGTTTTTCTTCCAGTTCTTGGATATATTTCCTGGATAGCGGCGTTAATTCTTCAAATGCCTTCTTTCCAAAATCATCGATGGTAATATAATCTAGGAAAAGCAAGGCCAGGTAGTCAGGCTTATTGACCAGGATGGCCCGTTGGAGCAGGCAATAATCTTGTTCAAAGACACGCCGCAGCCTTCCCGTAACAGTTGTATATTCCTGAAGCAGTCGGGACGAGCCGGAACGGACTGTTATCTCTTCCCAGGCCAATTCTTTTGATCCGGTTGGTCCACTATTCCCACCAACACGGATGGGATAAGTTCGCAGGACACCAATAGTGAATCGATGATCAGAGGGCGGTATGCCGGCATCATTGAGCAAGGCAGCAGCAGTGACGTCCCGGCTGGTGACATACGGATATGTTCCATGATTTAGGCAGAGGCCAAAGCCCTGTGTTCCTTCCAAAAGGACTGGCTGTTTCTGTTGGAGATGGGAGTGTACTGCTGCGGTTGTATCTCCTACAAAATCCCTGACTGCAAATAGTTCAGGACGCTGACGTAGATATTCTTCCATCAGGATTCCCCGTCGCCAAATCTTTTCGGCCTGAGCTGCACCAACCCCTTCCCTCGTCGAGCCAATACGCTGTTCTAAGGACGCTTCCCGTTCCATTGCTTTATGTTCAGCAGTGACCACCAGCGCTTGCCGATCAATGAGTAACCGCGAAGGCGATAGCTGGTAACGTTTGATCTCTCCCTGAAGAACGTTCAGGTCAACCAGCCCAGCTGGTGAAAAGTATAATTTACAGTCAGGGTTAATGACGCCACAAGGAATTTGCCGGTTAATGTATTTTTTTCCCTGATGATAAAAAGTGTGGCCGGCTTGTGGCCCTCCTGAACGAACCATTGCTTTATACTCAGAAGCAAGATAAGCGGCAATTTTGCCTTTCCCCTCTGAGCCCCACTGCAGGCCGACAAGACAATCCACGACTTTATTCATGGGCAAATGGTCAAGGCTACTTTTTCCAGATGAGAGAGTGCTCCAGAATTATCTACGGCCTGATCAAATTGAACTTCCTGAAGTAATGGCTGAATGTATTTAGAATATTCAATCTCGTCCTGATTATTCATCTCTTCTTCAGAAAGACCATCACGCCAGGCCCAGCGGCGATGACGAATTTCTTTTGAGCAATGGATGTTAACTGTTGTATAGGCAATAGTGTGTGATTGTACATAGCCTAGCATGGTCTTTTGTCGAAAGGAAGGAATAACCAGGGCCTCACCATACAGAACATAAGCTAAGTCCGCAAAATGCGCATAGGTTGATCCTGCTAAGGCCTGATTGAGGTCGTCTCCGAGACAAATTAAGCCTTGCCGAGAGTTGGGATAGTTCCTTGGTTGTAAAAATGATAAATCTATTTTTGCTTGCTTAGAAAGCTCACTGCGAAAAGAAGAATCTTCTAGGAAAGGAATCAGGAGGTCTCGGCGCAGAGAAATCAGTCGAATACCAGTTTTAACTGAGATGGCTTTTCCCAACGTATCTTTGCCTGCTGCCGGCATTCCCGCTATTAAGTATACTACCATAAAATAAAAAAATGGTGAACTGCTTAATATACACCTACGTCGAGGAACCTGGACTTAAGTCAATAAAAATTGACTTAACCTTTTTAAATAGCTAACGCCTTGACGTAGCTATGGAAGATTTCATTTTAAGCAATAAGGAACGGATGCAGATCTTTAAAATCTTGTCTGAAAACAAAACACTTACTTTTAATCGTATTGTTGACTTTACCGCGATCCGCTCTAACAAGTTAAGTTACCAACTGAAAATGATGCTGCGGAAAGGTTTCCTCCTGCACAGCAATGGAAAGTATTCCCTCTCGCCGGAAGCACAGCGGCTGATCCCTTACTTTTCCCAGATTTTCAAGAAAGAAGTGGGCGTCTTGCCGGTCGTTCTGGGAATAGTTCGAAATAAGGAAAAAATCCTGCTTCTGCAACGGCGGAAGATGCCCTATAAAGGCTATTGGGGCTTGTTTGGAGGGAAACAGATTTGTGGCGAAACTATTCCAGAAACCATTGAGCGGGAAATCAGGGAAGAAAGCAACCTGAAAGCCACCTTCCAGAGATGCAATGGCATCGTCTATGAGCGGTTACGGGAAAATGGGCTGTATAAGCATTCCTTCCTGCTGATCATCACCACGCTCATCACCGATTCCTTGGATGCACAAGAGCAGCAGGAAGGAAAAGTTGCCTGGTTTAAGTTTGATGACGTCCTGAAAAATAAAGTACCCAAGCTCATCCCCTCTGATGTTATGTTTCTTCAGAACTATGCCAGTCAAGAGATAAATATAGAGCACGTCGTCATGGAAGAAAAAGAAGGGGAGCAACTTATTTTAGAATCATAAGGGAAAAGAATATTAACCCTTCCAGAATTCTTGGGCCATGCTCATCTCTTTGTTCGAGGAATTCCCTACTACTAAGAATTTGGAAAAGTTGAAGCTGGTGACATGGCCAACGAAACTGTATCTAGCGGCTCCATCCTATCGGGAGTTTCAACAGCTAACTTCCCGGATTAAGAATAAACACGTCAAAGAGTTCATTTACTGGCCCATTTTAACGAAGAATGAAGGCTACTGGATTTCTCCCTTCTCCCGGAGGAAGGCACTGCTGCGCATTTTTCAAGAATTGGCCGGCAAAAAAGTCCCGGTAATGCTGGATTTAGAACTGCCGACCACGCGGAATCCCTTGCTGTACCTGACTCAATCTGTAAACTTCTTCTCCAACAGGAAATTAATTCAACATTTCATCCACCAATATCAAGGGGATGTTTACCTAGCGGAATATTATCCCACCGGGAAGAGGAAAGAACAACTGCTGCAATTTTTGGGACTGCATTATCCCCAGCCCAAAGTAAAAATAATCAAGATGCTCTATCATTCCCTACACTCTTTCCGGGAAGAATTTGTGAAACAGGAATTACAGAAGGGGAAACGAGAATACGGCCATAACTTCCTTGTTGCTTATGGGACGATGGGAGCAGGAATCCGGCAGACCGAGCCGAATATTTCTGTACAGCAGTTAGAAAAAGATCTTCAGATTGCCTGCCGCTGCGGGGTCGGAGAAGTGGTGATTTATCGTCTTGGTGGGGTGGAGGGGAAGTATCGGGATGTTTTGAAGAAATTTATCAGGAAATAACCAACCCCTGCTCCCGGAACAAGGCTTCCAGTCCCAGAGCTAAGGTGCTGCGGTCATGACCATACCCGCTGACCTGTTCATGAATCTCTCCTGCCATCTTCGTAACCTTACCGGCAGTATCCAGAGAAGAAATCAGATGCGGCGGCAGAAGCTTGTACTTAAATCCACCCCCATTCCGATAGGCCAGAACATATTCACAGCGCTGATCCTGGGGTGGCGCATACAACACCAGTCCCGTCAACGACTTGTTTCGGTGAGGATCATACAACTCTACTTTTCTTCCGACCAGCTGCTTTAACTGGGCATTATCAATCCCCATAAGATTCTTACCGCAGAATTTCTATATAAAGCTGGTGAAAGAATGATTCACCCCCGTAACGCCCTCCACAGCTCCTGATGCAACTTCCCATTCCTGGGCAGCCGCGTCGAGAACCATAAGCCCAGGCTTCCCGGCAATTGGCTGGCCAGGGCCGGAAGGCGCTGTTTCACTTCGGCATTACTGTACTGTTTCACCACCAATTCTGCGGCAGAAAGAGCAGCCCAGCAGTCACGGGTAATTGTATAAGTGGAATAGACGAATTTAATCAGGTCAATCGCTTTACACTTTACCAGATCTGATTCATCAAACAGCCCTTCCAAATCGAGCCAGCAGACCCGCTGCTGGGAAGCGATTGTATTTTTTACGTGGGCATCACCGATGACAATACCCTGCTCATGAATTTGCCCTAAGGAAGTGAGCGCACCCTCCAGAGTTTGCTGCCGCTGCTGATCGGAAGTAAGCTGGCGGAAGGATATTCCCGGAAGGTATTCCCTAATGACGGTCTTTCCATCATAGTAAATAAATCTTGGCACTCCAATTCCATTTAAGTGGCGGAGTTTCTTCACTTCGATTTCCAGCCGTACCAGGGGGCTGGCAAATTGACGGGTGCCAAAAAGGAATTGGTCTTGCAGGACATAATAAGCATTGGCCAGCAAGGAACGGAGCGGCCGCACTTGTTTGACCACATACTGCTGCCCCTCAAATTCTACCGGATAGACCAGATTAGTAGCGCGGTAATTCTGCCCGCAGCGGTACTTTTCCGGGTGGTAGAGGAGTTTTTCGAGGCTCATTGGTTGTTTTCCATCTTACCATAAATATTTCAGAAATAAAAGGAAACGCGGCTCTTTTAATAAAGCTTTCAGTACGATCGGAAAAGGGTTGTCACGGGTATGCTCTTCGAGCACTTTGGTTACACCAGACCGCTCAATGTAATGGATTAAGCGACCCCAATCTTTATCGTTACATTTCCTGAAGATCTTATGCAGCTGCAAATGCAGCCACATCTTGCGCCGGACGGACCAGATTTCCTTCTCATAAACCTTCCCTTTGACAATACAATCGGCTAAAATCTGTGCCTGCTGCAACCCGGGAACTAAGCCACCCAACGTCGTTGCTTTCACATAGGTAGCGGCATCGCCCGCCAGATAGCAATTCCCCGACTGTAATTGTTGTTGTGGGTGATAAATCGGAATTGCCCCTGCCTGTATTTCCTTGGCGACGAAATGGTGCTCCCTCATGAACTGGTCAAAATAATGCTTGGAATTTTTGGTGGTGGCTAATCCCGCGCGGGCACGTGTAGAGGATTCCGGCACAATCCAGGCAAACAGGCCGGGACAGACATCATTCCCAAAATAAGTTTTAATGGTATGTGGCTCAAAGTTGCCTTCCACAGTGGCCTGAATGCCATAAAAATTTTCTCGTTGAGGGTGGTAAAAGTTAAAGGCTTTTGCCGTCGGGGATAAAGGGCCGTCAGTACCGATGATGATCTCTGGTGTAACAACTTTATCTTCTTTATTCACCGTGTCACGGATAATTATCCCCTGCCCATTTTTTCCTGTAAACGAATTGTTGACAAACAATTTAGCGCCTTCCTGCACCGCTTTCTCCACAAAGAAGCGGTCAAAGCTGGTTCTGTCCACGATATAATTCTTGTCTTTGACAGTTAATTTGCCGGTAGGCGTATAGACCTCAACCGTCTCAATCACATTCACCAGATAACTGTCCAGTGGAAAGCCGAACGTATCATAATCAGCTGTCAGAATTCCGGTACATTGAATCGGGCAGCCTACCCCGGGATGGTTTTCGTATAAAGTGACGGAATGGCCTGCTTTCGCTAACAAATAGCCCGCATACCCGCCGATGGGGCCGGCGCCGATAATTGCTATATCCATGAAATAACGTCAACAAAGGCGATATAAAAAGGTTGTTGAACAGAACTTTGTATTCGTAGAGTTTTCGACTTTTCATCCTCTTCCGGTATTTTTCTTATAGTAAAGTGCACAAATAATGGAACTTATAGATAGGCACTTTACTATTCTAGCAAATCTCACGAATGTTCCATAATTAATGAGATTTGCTATTACTTCTCCCTACTTTATTATTTCTGCCGGCACTTCCACCGGCTGCGGGGCGGCTTGGTGGAAAGGTTTGGTGACGTAATCTGCCAGAGCTTTCCAGATACTTTTTTTGGTCGAAGGTGGAATCATGATTTGAGAGCGGAAATAATTGGCAGACACCATGCTGAGATGACCAGTGCCAGCTAAAGCACTAAGCATGCCCCATAGATAATTTCCCTGGGCAGAAAAAAATGTTGGATAATATCCAGAAAGCGCGGAGATGCCTAAACCAAACATGAAGCCACCAACAGCGAGTTGGAGTGGTCGTTCGGGATCCATCGTGGGCGTTCTGGCTGCTCCGGTCCGAACCAGAAGATTTACCTCCTCATCATATTTTCTCTTATTCTTCTGCTGAGATGCTTTGTGATACACCACTCCAAATGGTAGGCAGATTGCAAACGATAGCAGCATCCACTGATAACGTTCTCCAGAAAGCCCGGCGATAAGACCATAAACACCGATTCCAGCATAGGAAATTCCGTTACCCGTATCGGCGATCTGCGCCAAATCATACTTATTCCAGCCCAATCTCTTATTCGCTGCAACGGTAATCTTCTCAAACTGCTTCCAGATCAGTTCATCGAGGGAGGTTAAAGGGTTGGTCATGGTGGAATATTTGTCTTTCAAATAAAAACGACCTGGTCTTTCTTCATAAAATACGGACCTCTTCAGAGAGAATCTTTTTCTTAAGGTAAGGATTGATTTCGTTGTACTCCAGCAGATCTACCCGTTTCTTTAAATTATTTTGAAGTTCCAGCTGAAGGTGTACCACGTCCAGTAAACTCTTTGCTCCTTTAATCTTCACCAGCAGATCTATATCGCTGTCCTTTTTTTCTTCCCCCCGAGCATAAGATCCAAAAAGGCCGGCTCGGGCGATCCCGTGCTTTTTAAGTAAAGGGATAACGATCTCCACAATCCGCTGAATTTTTTTCTTATGAATCATAATCTACTCAAAAGCAGGTCTACTTTATAAAAATTGCGGGCTATTCCCTTCTAGTTTCTCCGTTTCAGGAATTATGAGCAGAAAGGAAGTAAAATTAAGAGAGAATAGAATCATCAATCGTCTGATACTTTGCTGCCGGCACTTCCACCGGCTGCGGGGCGGCTTGGTGGAAAGGTTTGGTGACGTACTCGGTAAGGGCTTTCTAGATCAGTTCGTCGAGGGAAGTTAAAAGATTGATCATGGTTGCTGGTTATGGAAATAAAATAAGTCATCGTTCTTTATTCAACGAAAATGGGTCTAATACCACGCAGCTTGTTTCCGAAGGAAACCCCAGAAACCGCAGTTTCTCGTGGCTGCGACCCATTTTCGAGAGTAAAAATCCCATTGAATTCCCCACAGCTTGCTGTGGGGATTTTTACTTTTCAGGATAGTACTGTCTGTGGTGAGGAAAACAGTTTTAATGTCTCGGGCCGGGAAAGAAGATAAAGTAACAGAAAGAAAAATGCCAAGGGAGCAAGTAAGGGTACATACGGCTGATTACTTTGCATGGAATGCCAATTATTTACAGCAAAGATCAGGAATGAAGCGATTAAAGCTATGATTGTTGTTTGTCTCCCCCACTCTTTATATTTATGCATTCCGTATCCACCAACTATAGCTACCATGGCAGTAATGATCGAGACAGAAGAAATCAATAAGACCCAGACATTGCTATACCTTTCCTGGAAATAAGATTCTCTAAGTACCGTACTCGTAAGCTTAAGAATATTGAAAACTAAACTTAACAGGGCAAGAACAATAATTGTCCAAGACGTTCTTTGAAGGTTCTTGGAAGTAACGAATCCCTGTAGAAATGAGAGATAATGGGCCATTTTATTTTTACCTTTTTTTCTTTTCAAGTCCACCAACATCCCACCTCCCTATTCCCACCATAACAACAAACCACGACAAACAACAAAATAACAAGAAAAAAAAGAGTCTGGAGGAAGTTTAAAGACGCCTAAAACGCTTAGTAGTACGTCTGTCCTTCCCCGTTATCTTTCTTCATCCGGCTGAAGCCGATGATCAGGCCAATGATCACCAGTAAGACTACCAAAATGATTAAGGCAATCTCCAAGCCGTTGCGCAAGCCCACGCCTGCCGGCCCGGCTGGTGTTCCCAGGACTGTTGCCGTCAACGTTTCCGTGGCCAGGACGTCATCGCCAGACTTGACCGTCAATGAAACCATATGCTCACCGGGAGCAGCATCTTTGGCCGCAGTCACATCAACATAGACCACTTTGCTTTTGCCGGCATCCAGGACAACCAGGCTGTCACTGACTTTGGCAGTTGCCCAGTCACCGGTAACCGCTTCCACGCTGAACGCTTTGGAGGCAGAACCTTCATTGCTTAACGCGACCGCATAGGTAGCAGTTTTACCCGCAGCAACATTTTGGCTTTCCGGACCGACTGCTAACACGACTTTCGCTTCCGGCGCAGGCCCTACTCCCGGTACCGGGAATAAATCACTGGGCAGGACGTGCAGGGTAAAGCTCTTGGAAGTGCTGTCATAGTGGTCAAATTCAGCGGTAACCTTGACTTCGTAATCGCCCGGTTGCGCCGTGGCCGGAATGGCTAAAAACATTTCCGGAACGTCTTCATAATCAACTTTATCAGGTGAAGCGTCCACGTCAACATACTCCACGACACTGGCGCCTAACTCCGGAACGGAGACCGTTACTTTAACATCATTCTGATCGCGCTTGCCGAAGTTTTCCAGCAACACGGTCGTGAGCAAGGAGCGGCCGGCTTTGACGCTCAATCCTGGTGAGAACGAGACATCAGCCAGGCTCAATCCATTTCTGCTGGGTTCAACGGCCAGAGGCACAGTTAATTCCAGAGCCGGTGTATTCTTGTCTAATACCCGCACCCGCAGCCAATAATTATCTTCATCCAGCTGACGGGGAACGTTGACATTTAACGTGACATATTTAGTTGTTCCCGCGGCAATATCAAACAGCGGGGTGCTATCCACCAGCGGTTCTTACTTGCTGTACTCAAAGCCCCCAACTTTAGCTTCCACTTCCACATTCGAAGCGCCACTGACTGCAACTAAGCCAACACGGACTTCAATGGTTTGGCCTTCTTCGACAGCGAGAACTTCTGGTGTGGCAGTACCAACCACATTGACAAAATCGCCATTGACTCTTACCGAATCAAAACGCAGGTTGGTGGCATCCAAAGCACTTACCATCACTGCACTTAATATCATCAACATAACCAAAGCCAATCCTTGTAATCGTTTCATTTTATCTTTCCTCCAAACCTGTTTTGAAGCAATCGGGAGTGCTGGAAACACCCCTTATTTATAAAGCTTTCGCTTTTGAGTATCCTAAAGTAAAGACATACATTTTCTATCCTGGAGTGGTTTTTCATGTTATTGCACCCACACCTGCCGATAAGTGCTGTACCGTGCTTCACCATTATCGACGGTAATTTTGACCAGGTAGCTGCCCGGCCAGGTGTCGTAGGGAACCGGAACAGAGACCAGTTTGCTGCTGCTTTTGCCGGCTTTGAGCGTGAAGTGGTTGCTGGACGCCCACGTATTCAAGTCGTAGACCATGACCGTCACCTGCAGGTTCTTCAATTCCTGCTTGCCGGTATTTTTAGCCACGACATTGACGGCCAGGTAATCGCCAGCGGAGGCAACATCTGGTAATTGGACTGTGGCCAGTGTTACATCTTTCCCTGCTAACTGGCAGCTGCCATCATTGGTTGTAGCAGCCGGATTGAAATTCAGGGCAGCGGGATTGGTGCAGCCGGGAATCACCACCGGTACGACGGGTACGACATTTACTGTTCCAGTTTGCATTGCACTTCCACCCCGGCCATCCGAGACGGTCATTGTTACTGTTTTTTGCCCCACGGTCGCATAGGAATGCGTTGAGTTCGGTGCTGCACTGGTCTGTCCGTCGCCAAAAGTCCAATTGAATGTTAACGGATCTCCATCGGCATCGGTAGCAGCGGCGCTAAATTGGCCGGGTTGTCCGACTGTTAACTGTGGCGGAAAGGTGAAGGAAGTGATGACCGGCGCCCGATTTACTAGCTGATAAACGCAGCTGCCGTCATTAACTGTCGCATTGGGATTGAAGTTAGTAGCGGTTGAATCTGTACATCCCGGAACAGGTTGAGGTGGATACGTACAACTTCCATTATCCTGTGTCGCATTAGGGTTGTAATTAGTTGCAGTCGGATCAGTACAGCCCGGAACGGGGGGCGGCTGATAGACGCAGCTGCCATCATCTGTTGTAGCATTAGGGTTGAAGTTTGTCGCATTAGAATCTGTACATCCTGGAACAGGCTGAGGCGGATATGTACAACTTCCGTTATCCTGTGTCGCATTGGGGTTATAGTTCGTGGCAGTTGGATCAGTACAGCCGGGCACTGGTGCTACTGGAACATCCACGACGGTAATCATCACCGCTTCGGCATCGATACCGCCTTTCCCGTCGGAAACGGTAAAGGTGACTGCCCGAAGGCCAGCATCGTTGAATCCTGGCATCCAGCTGAAGGTTTGCGTAGCTGGATCAAAGGTGGCAGTAACAGGACGGTTTTGCACGCCAAAAGTTAAAGGATCGCCATCAGCATCAGCAGCAGTAACAGTAAACGATAAGGTCTGGCCTTCATTTACTTGCTTATTTCCGATTGGAGCAAGAACCGGTGCCTGATTTTGTTGTGGAACAGAAACATCACGTACTGTTACCGTAAATGTTTCCTGTACGAAAGGAAAAGTAGTGCCATCCGAC
>JAHFSD010000043.1 GCA_023265925.1 archaeon | reverse complement strand
CTCGCACTAAAGACCCATAGTGTAAATCCACATTCATCCCTAATGGTAAGCTTACTGCCTTCCAGCAATCCACATCATTGCCACTATCACCAAAAAAACAGGTTGTTTCACGTGAACTGCCTAAAGAGGCGTACACTTGTTCTACTACCTTTCCTTTCCCACCAAAAGGAACATTAATTTTCCCCATCCCTGTAAATAAACCTTGTCCATCAGTATATAATTCATTCCCTACAGCATATTCTAACCCCGCTTCCTGCTTAATTTTCTGGGCAATGGCATCAATACTTAACGTGACCATCGCTGTTTTTATTTCATTTTTGTGGAGATAACTGCAGAAATCAATAAATCCAGGGGTATAAGGAAGGTCATCAAAGGCTGCCAGCACGGGGGATGCTGGTTTTCCCTTCAGCAACTCATAACTTTTCTGGAAGAACTCACGATGCCCTTCTGGAGTCATGCTGTTAGTAATGGGATTCTGATATTGTCTGGTAAGACTGCGGCATTCTTCCGCCAGCCCGGCAGCAGAGAAGAAATGTCGCCAGACATCGATCCAGGCGCCCTGTTCTTGCCGGAGTGACGCTTCCCCTTTGACCTGCTTCAGAGCGGTTCCGTCCATGTCGAAAATGACGGCTTCGATTTTTTTATTCATGGTAACCCCAGATATGGTAAAAGTTCTCGATGGTCAGAAATCACCGGAATAGCAGACGGAACGCGGGCATCCCGTTCCCGAGGGCAGAAATAGACAAAAGGCATTCCGGCATTTAGCGCCGAGCCATAATCACTATACCCATCACCAACATAGACTGCAGACTGGGGAGCCGTAATTTCCATCCGCTCCAATGTCGTGAGCAAGGGTTCAGCAGATGGTTTTCCTTCCCGGAACATTTCTTTCCAGACCACTTTTCCTTCTAAAATTGATAAAGCCGGAACATTTTTCATAATGCCTTCAACAAAGGCCTGGCGGGCAGAGGTGCACACTCCTACCGGTACATTATGGGAAGTTAAACTCTGATAAGCTTCTAAGAAATTTCCTAAAATAGGAACTTCCTTCAAATGGTCCAGGAGATACTGAAATTTAACCTCGCTGGCCTCAGGAATGATTTCTTGTTGTTCCGGTGACAGAAGCGCTTCCAGCGTTTTCTTGCTGCTCAGGCCTTTCAAGGCCGATAACTGTTTGGCGGTTACCTCAAAGCCAAAACGTGTTCCCGTATACTTCCAGGCATCTAAATGAAGCTGATCGGTGTCGATAATCGTTCCGTCTAGGTCATAAATAACGGCAGTAATGTCGTGGAAAACAGACATTCCTTTCTGCCCCAAATACCGCTTTAAAAAAGCTGTGGAAGAGTAGTTCTTAAATTCATAATGTTTAAAAATAGTCGTGGGAAAAGCAACCAGCAATAGTAGGACAAAAACATAATTGGAGGCGAAACAATGACCAAAGCACAAATTGTAAATTTTATGGGCGCACCAGGCGTTGGTAAAACTGTTTTAGCAAAGAAATTATCAGCACAGCAACCAGAATATCGCTTTTTTGAACGGGAAGTTCTCTTAGATATTCTTTTTGAACAGGAACGAGACACACCGCGTTATAATGCCTTGGCGGGATACATCACCAAATTTAATTTTGATATAGCAACGGAATGTGCAAAACAAGGCATTTCTGTTGTGGTGGAAGCACCAATGAAGCCCGCCATCCAGGGTAAGCCGGCCAGTTTTATTGATGCAGCTTTAGCAGCAGCTGCCAAGGATGGATTTGGCGTTTCGTTAATTTATTGCGTTGCACCGGCCGAAACTGTATTGGCATATCTGAAACAGCGGGGAGCACCGCGGGATGAGCCAAAATATGATCAAATTAATACAGAAACCGGCTGGCCCTGGTTCCTGAAGACTTTTATTGACGTGCCCGGGCCGATTCAGTACGAGCATCTGCGGGTGGATACGACTCGGCCAGTAGATGAGAATTTAGGGAGAATAGTGGAATATCTCCATCGTCAAAATACATAAAGTTTTCTGTCAGGTACACAGCTATGGCACAAAAAGGAAATGGTCTTTTTTGAGATAGAGTAGGTGTACGAGGAAAAACTATTATGAAAAATCCTTCCTCAATTCCCCATACCCCTTCCCTTTGACATCAATAAATTTAGCCCGTAAATTATCTGCTAACCCCCTATCTTCCTTCCGATCCCCCAGCATCAGGATCTCGGCAAAATCTTCCTGTTTCTTCTGCAGCTGCTGCAGAGCGTCGTAAACCATCTCGGAACTCGGCTTCCGTTTCGTCTTTTCTTTCACAAAACCAGGAACAAAAGTTAATTCGTGCCTCTTCAACTCCGCATACGAAACTTCTACTTCCGGACAATACTGCCAGTTATGAATCATCAGTCCCTTTCCTCGTAAAACGACATCAATATATCGGTTAATTTCTTCCACTCTTTGGCAATCAAAATATCCCCGGGCTACACCAGCCTGATTCGTCACCACAATTTTAGTGGTTTTATATTTTGTTTGCAAATAGGACAGATAACTCACCACCGCTTCGTTCAACCTTAACTCCTCCTTCCAGTCCTTGTTCCTTCCCAGAAAATCATCATTCATAATCAGCGTGCCATCCCGATCAATGACCAGCAAAAGATGTGGCACATCCAGTTCATTCTTAATATACTCAATGATTTCCGTCGTCGATAATTTGATATCAGTGGTATATTTCATTTCCCCGCCGACACGGGCAATCGCTTCCCGTTCTGCCGTAATCCCGGGCGTCATCTTGCCCACAAAATCAGGGCCTTTGATGTAGTACGAAGGCTGTAAAGTTTCGATAATGGGAATCGCTTTCTCAAAATCGGTAATGACCACATAATCCACCGAGGAAAGGCTGGCGACTGAGTAGGCCCGTAACTGCTCCGGAAAAACTGGCCGTCCCGCTCCTTTCCGCGACGAAACAAAACGGTCAGAAGTGATGGAAACAATCAAAACGTCACAGAGTTTTTTGGCCGATTCAAAGTGCTGGAGATGGCCGGGATGCAGCAGATCAAAGCCGCCGTGGCAAAGGCCGACGGTTTTTCCGGCAGCTTTGAGTTCACGGAGGCGTTGTCCGGCAGCAGAGAACGTGATGATTTTAGCGGAATGAAATTCAGCAGGGGGAGTGAGGGGAAGCATGGTGGTAATGGCAGGTTTTAATCAAGATAATTTTAAACGGCCTCTTTTTTAAACGTTATGAACAAAGAATTCTAAATCAGTTTTTCTCCCATTTCTAAGTTAATACCACTCCCGATACACGTGCGTCAAGACCGCGGCCACGACGGCCTCGCTATCTCTTTTCTGATCCTTTGTGAGAATTTCCACCAGATTTAGCCAAGAATTAAGCTCTCGAAACAAAGTCAGCTGCCGCTGCAATTCTTCCACCGCTTCCTGCGGCCGGCGGGAATGAAGCACTTCCACGGTGTTATACAGATAAAAAGTCATCGTCGGCTGGGGAAACAATGATAACAGCCATCTCTTGAAACGAAGCGGCACATGCTTCATCAGCAACAAATCGGAACAATACCGGTCTGTGATCACGATTGTCCGGCGGTGGCGTCGCGGCAGGATATGAATTAAATAGCGCAGTAGCTGATCACAGGTAAAAACCGGGAAGGCCAACGTGTAGAGCAGCTTCCTCGGCCCAAGTTGCGGTGGTGTAATTCGATCCCGCTGCTTTTCCTGGTTCTTATATCTCTTTCCTAATCTCGTCATAGGCAGAATATTTCCCCTTCCTCTTCCGGTATAGACAATGACCGCCCGACGATTATGCTGATGTAGATATTCCTGGAGTGCTGTCGCCATGGTTGTTTTTCCAGCCCCGTCAGGACCAATAATACTGATCAACGGATAGAGACGAAAACTCTGCCATTTTTGATAGCGGAGGGCATAGGACAGAAACGGAAACAACCTTTTCCTGGACTGAAGCAGGAAGGTCAAAATAAAATGGTATTTATAAGCTAGAATAACCTCAAATTCCCGGCGGATGGTGAGATCATACAGTTGTTGCGCCCGGCCAGGACCAAAGATCTGGGAAAAGACTTTCAGCACCTGCAGCGGATTAATCTGCGAACAGAGAGAAGAAATTATTTTTTTATATTCTTCCTTGAAATAGCGTTTCCCCAGAAGGGAGTGAACTACGAACATCACGAACTGGTCGTCAACCGAAGGTACATAAAAAAAAGAACGTCGCACTCGCCGGGCCAGTAAAGCATCTTCCGAGAGGTAGATTAAATCATTCCACGAAATTCCACCCACCTGCACATCAAAACTGACTGGTTCCGTTCCCAGCAGCCGAAAATAAGCTTTATGGCAGCGGGAATAACGTTCTTTTCGTGGCTGAAACTGGCATTGAATCAGCACCTTCTCCAGTGCGGCAAGACTGTCTTGAGCTATCACCATATCCACACTCCGTTCCGAGGGGGAAACTTCAGTCCTGTTTTCCAGCAGGAAATCATAATTACGGAGAACACAATACTTTATCTTCTGCCGGTTGCCTTCTTCCAGTACGGTCCTAATCACCTCGATCCGGTTCATGATCCCACCCGAGTAAATGCCTTCGACTGATATTTATACTTCTTCAGGATAATTATCATTCCATACAGTACCAGTGCCAGAATCCCCAAGAGGTAGGATTGTTCAGGCCAGAACAGGCTTAGGGTATAATAATCCAGGGAAAGAGGGTACAACAAGCGAACTCCACCCCCCGTAACATGGCGGAGCAGCGCATCGGATAAAAAATGGCTTACCGCTCCCAGGTTCAGCCATAACACGGTCTGAACATAATTGTAGCGAAACAAAGGAGCAATAAGCAGAGTGAACAGAAAAAATACGAACGGGACATGCAGCGCACCGAGAACACTGTAATCAATATTAGGGATGGGAATAAAGAGCTTTATCAGCGTTAATTTAACCAGGATATCGGGAAGGATTGCACCCAGCAGCACAATACTTTTCTTTCTCACACTAAACACTTCTGCCAGCAACAGTCCAATGATAACGTGTGTCAACCATTCAGGCATGTTTAAAACCTTTTCTGGTTATTTTCCATTCATGAAAAAAAAAGATAAGAGTGCCAAGGCCGGCAAAAAAAGATAATACGTACAGCACATAATTATAATTATAATTGTGAACTCGTAGAGCCCGAAGCGAACCATCCGCTTGCAGTTCCCCATAGAGATTGACTTCCCCTAAACGAGGAGGAGTGTACTGCTGATCGTAATAGATTCTCGCGGCTCGTTGATTATAGATGAGATAAAAGCCGCCGTCAGCCGGGCCGCCATAAGGGCCGGTCAGACTTTTATTGATTCCTGCATATTGTGCGGGATGAGCAAAAAAATCGCCTATGGTGAAGCTTACCAGATAGACCAGATGATAATGAAACAGAGTAACCAGTAGCAGAAGGACGGCCACGAAATACCAGGCGAAGAATAATTTTTTCTGTTTCATTTCGAAATTACCAAACGAAGATAACGTTTTATTTCAGGAAAGCTGATAATATTCAGCAGGTAGAGCAAGAGTAAATAAACCACTGTAGCCAGGGCAACCGAAATAGACAGAACCAGCCAGGGGTTGAGATTCAGCAGTGTTCGTGCCGCCAGGACGACCAGCAGGAATCCAATTCCAGCCAGCAACAGCTTCCCCCATTCCCGCAGCGGAAAAGGAATATGAAAATGCCGGGTGAGCATAACAGTCGAGAGAGCTAACAGGATACCGTAGCTCAGGCTGGTGGCTATTGCTGCTCCGTTAATTCCGTAGCGGGGAATAAGCAACACGTTCACAATGGCATTAACGACCGCTGCCAGCAGCACAACCTTAGTGACTTTTTTTGGTTGCCCGATGCCGGAAAGAATACTGCTGTTCACCGCGCCAACGATGCACAGCAGCACCCCTACCACCAATATCTGGAAGGCCAGGGAACCGCTTAAGTATTCCGGGCCAAACAGCAGACCAATAAACAAGTCGGCATAAACCAGGGGAATAATGAGGAGCGGAATAACCAACGCCAACAGATAGCGATGGAGCAGCCGCACACCAGCTTCCAGCCGGCGATAATCGCCTTTGGCCCATAATTCTGAGGTCATCGGCAGCAAGAGCGTTCCCAGCGTGGTGCCAATATCCAGGAAAATGAGTGCGGAGGGTAAGATAACATTATACACTCCTACTTCTGACAGGGTTCTGAAATAAGTCAAAAACAAAGTGTCAATATAGCCGATAACTTTTCCGCCCACCGTCGTCGCGAGTACTGGCAGCCCAAACTGCAGCAGCTGCTGGGAAATGGATTTATAATGAAAGATCTTATATTGGAAAAAAGGAAATTTCCTGAGGAAGGCGGGAAGATAGATCACCACCAGGATCAGACAAACTACCGTATAGGCGATGACGGGGGCAAAGATATTCCATCCCCATTTCAGCAGGAGAAACACCAGCACCAAGGTCAGGCTGTTTTTAACCAGCTCAAAAGAGCCATAGATAAATGTTTCCTGCAGTCCCAGAAAGACCTGCTTGAGAGTTATAAAGAAAATACTGAATAACAGGTACAGCAGCAGGATCTGAATAATCAGAGCGCTGCGCGGATCCCTAAAATAATGTTCTGCCAGCGGGCCCGCCAGAAAAAACATGACGATGGCAAACAGCAGCGAGCTCAGCAGCTGAACGGCAAACACCGACGCAATGGCCGTTTTGATTTTATCATACTGTCCCTGAACTTTCCATTCCGCGACGTATTTCACCAGAGCTGCCCCCAGGCCCAGGTCACGGAAAAACAGGAAAAAAATGATGAAAGTGAACACCGCATAAAACAGCCCGTAATCAGCCGGCCCTAGATTTCTGG
>JAHFSD010000026.1 GCA_023265925.1 archaeon | reverse complement strand
ACCACTTATACTTGTCAAGGATTTCATTGGCAATCAGGCTGCCCACCAAAATTTCAATGGCACCGGAGAAATAACTGGTGTCAATGATCACTGTTTTCCCCTGCTCCAGTTCCTGGCAGATATCGGCAACGGTATTCTCGCCGGCAACATCATCAAAAATCCCCTGGCAGTATACCCGCCCATCAGCCAATTCCAATCCTAACAGCGAGATTAATTTTCGCTTCACCACTGCCATCGTGTCTTCATGGAAAGAAACCCCTTCAATTTGTTTTTCCTCGATGATGGCACGGATCCACTGCTCCTTAAACTTGCGGCAATACGCATAGAAACACTGCCGCTGCGGATCGGATAAAGGGATAGCACCCTGAAAATGTTCCGGTTTGAGTTTGCTCAGGTTAATCTTCAGTGTCAGTGCTCCCGGCGGGGGCTGACTGGGCGTGTAGTAGCGGATTTTCTGCTTCTGCGGATGATCCTTTAACCCCAACCCATTCCGGCCGTAATATTCATCGTGGGGATCGA
Source organism: archaeon (assembly GCA_023265925.1). Lineage (GTDB taxonomy): Archaea > Nanobdellota > Nanobdellia > Woesearchaeales > GW2011-AR9 > JAHFRS01. The sequence goes on along the minus strand of JAHFSD010000026.1, from coordinate 18,365 downwards.
GCACCAACATGCCGGCAAAATCCCTTCCGGCCAAGTCCCAGAGGAGGCAGGAAAGCAAATTGGATTTACCTTTTCCCGTTGAGGACATTATTCCCACGTGATGGCTGAGCACGTTCTTCCCCGGCAGGAAGATGTCAAAATCCATTTCGTTGCTGCCGCTGCGCAATTTTCCAAGATAAAGGGGATGAAGAGGAGCGGTGATAAACGCTAAATCCTCTTTGGCAATTTTCCGCACTTTGGCAAAGAAAGGCGGCAGGCGTTTAGATATTTTGCTGGCAGTTCCGACAGTAAGAACGGATTTGAGCAGGGCTAATTGATAATTCCGCAGCTGCTCGTCCATCAGGGAGAAATTGCCTTCTTCGAGATTCATCCCGGCGACCATCTCCCGGTTCTGCTCCGAGATCTGGCTGCCATACAATAAATCATAGACCTGCAGGATAAATTTTTCCGTTCCTTCCTCTACCACCATCAATTCTCCCAATTCGACCTGTTCGCCGGCTTTGACGCGCATGGCAATCCGACCGAAGTCACCGGAGACAATTTGGCCTTTGAGCATGAGCTGCTTTAGAGAATAGCCATTTTTAATGATTTAGGTTGTCAGGGAGATAGGTTATTTCTTGCCCCTCGTTATGCCCATACCGGCAACAATCTTTTTAAATACGCCCCCGTTTTGGCTGTTTATGGAAGCAACTGTCGTTCATTTCCGCATGGGCAGACATCATACCAACCCGTACCAGATGGTTCTTAAAGTAGCAGATACAGCCGCAGGAGCAACAACAGCGATTGGAAAAGAAGTTACCTGGACTTCTCCCGCCGGAAAGCAGATCAAGGGGAAAATTACCGCGCTGCATGGAAGAACCGGCAGCGTGCGAGCGCATTTCCTGGAGAAAGGCTTGCCGGGGCAGGCGCTTGGACAGAAAGTGAACGTGGAGTGAAGTTCTTCAAATTTCTCAAACTTTAACGTAATTATTCAGCCAAGTGAAGCGTCCCCGTCCTAAGGTCGAGCTTCTTCGATTCAAATATGCGAACCGACAAGGGGGTTGTCCCATCAATGTCATTAAGTTAAGCTTTTCTTCCTCAAATTATCCAGTTCCTCCAAATCAGACAATAATCTTTTAGAGCTGGAAAAGTCTGGGTGCGAGGCAAGGATTTCCGCAGAAATCCGCAGAGTTTTTGCCCTAAAAATCGTGGTTTTTAAGCTTATTAGCGTGGGCAAAAATTAAACATAACTCCCTATATCTCCAATTGAGCCACAACTGGCAAAATTAGTGATATAATTCTTTCCGTACGGAGTGAGGAAAGTTACGAATAAAATGAGTAGATGTAATTGATTGCCTTCACAACTCCTTAATCGCCTTCAGTGCCTTCTCAAAATAAGCTTTCTTTTCCCGGATGGCAAAAGGAGAACCACCGCCATGCCAGGTAAACCGCGGCCGCATCTGAATGGGAAACAAACGTTCATTGATGTCATCGAAAATGATCGCCGACCCTTGCACCGGAGGCAACGCATTTAACGCCTGATCCAGGCCTTCCCGCATATAACTCTGCATCAGCTGCCCCAGCGCTTCCACGTCCATCTTGGCAGTAATCCGATGGGCAATGACAATATCTGATTGAGTCATCACGTCTGTATGAATTTTTCCGGGCTGCTGGGAAGCCAGGATTAAGGAAATGCCCGGCTGCCGGCCTTCCCGCAGGATAGTGATTAAAGCGTCAGTAGCAGTAGTTTTACTCTCTTTTGGCAGCAATTCATGTGCTTCATCCAAAGCTAACCACACCAACGGCTCTTCCAATTTTTCTTCATTTTCCCGCGTGAAGTAATGCATCGCCGCATCAATCGTCTTGAATTCTTCGGCTTTTCGTGCCAGCATCCGCTGGTTGAACAGGTTTTTAGCAATCAGTCCCACGACTAAGGCTTTGATCGCCCAGCCGTTGGCCATCGTGGCATAGGGACTCATGTCGAGCACCGTTACCTGCGCCGGGGCAACAATATCTTTCAACGGGGTTCCTTCCCGGGAAAAGATGCCCCAGCCTTTCGCTTTTTCCAGCTGGTTGATCACGATATGCATCGAGACCGGATCGCTTTCCGTATCTTCACGCACTTTTCGGATCAGGTCATTGAGATCATAACTTACGCCGCGCTGGTTAAGCTCCTGGACAAGTTTAGTAATCAGCACCCCTTCTGCGGAATTCTGATTGATTTCAAACGACAGGCACCAGTCTTCCGGCCCGACGTCGAGAGGACGGATGGAAAAGGGAAAATCAGTGGGAATCCCTTCTTCCCTGAATCGATAGTAAAATCCGGAGGGCGTATAGATTTTTACGTCCAATGGTTTGGGCTCAAATTCCCACTGCCGCAACAGCTCAGCGTCCTGAAAGTTGGGATATTTCATCGTCCAATAGATGCCCATGGTATCCAGAAGAACGATCGACAGGTTTTGCTTGATTTCAGACGGTAAATCGCTCAAGCCTTCGGCGATGGCACCCATGGTGTAGGAGTTGTGAACAATAACATCATTGGCTACAAAATTATGCGTTTCGGGAACCGTTAAATCATAAACCTCAAAATCCCCTTCCAAAACATTTAATGAGACAATTTCATCCCAGAAGATATCAGAGCAAGCTAACTTTGCCAAAAGGTCGGATTCGTCAGCTAACGCTATTTGAAGTAATTTTTGCCGAGATGGGGAGTAATGGATACTTTCCCGCATAGCTTTAGGATGGGCATAACCTAATTTTCTTCCCAGTTCTGCCCAATTACTGGGTTGATAGAGTTCCCACACTCCTTGAGGAATTGTATCCACATTCGGATTGCGGATTATTCTGAGTGATTCCTTCAAAGCCAAAGTTGCTCTTTCCTCCTTTTTGCCGTAGAAACCAATTTCCTGTAAATATTGATTTACTCCTTCTCCATAAATCTCTAATTCATTACTAAAAAATCGCGGTTTAATTACCTTCTTTCTGATCTTGGCAGTAATCCCAAACCTTAATAGCAAGTGCTGGATTTGAACTATCATTTGGTCAGAAGAAGAACAATAACTGACAAACCAATGACCAGCTTTTTGGTAAATAGTTCCGTCACAGGAAAAAAGTCTATTCAAAAATAAGCTTAGTTGATGTTTAGGTAAAGTAAATATTTCTGGGGGAATGAATTTAGTTAAAGAGCCTCTACCATACAACCCTATTTGTTCTAACCAGTTTCTAATTGAAGAATGGGCAAATTTTGGTCCAGTAGTGAACTGTCCAGAAGAGTTTCTTTGACTTTGAGTTGTCATTACTTTTTTTACCTGGCTTATTCTAAAACCGCTTTTTCCATGTAATTCCACACGAAGGTTACGGTCAAAATCAGCTATAGCCTGCTTAAAATCACGGATAATTCTCTCGTCAGAGTTGGAAAAGAGGACAAAACGATTCCCTAAATGTCCTTCGGCAATTAAATAGGCTAATAATTTTATTTCACATTCCCGTAGAGAATTTTCTCCAAAAGCTTCTACTCTTCTAGGGGTAGCGATCCTTGAACCAAGATGTAACTCTTCAGCGGGAAACCAGCCTTTTACAGTTAATAAAGGGTGTTCCGGTGTTAATTTGATGATTTTACCACTCCTTAACTTTACTTCCAGGAGCTTATGGGTGGAACGCTTATAAAAATCAGTTTTCTGCCTTTTCTGGATTTTTAGGTTTTCGTTCAAAGTGAAGATGTTTTTACTATTGTTCTCTAAGTCTTTTATTCTTAACTGTGATCCATCATCTAAAGTTATTACAGTATCTCCATGAAGACATTTCCCACTCCCCCGTTTTCCCACAATAAACACCACGTGCGCTCCGGCTACATCCAAATAAACCGGATTAGAAAGCGACGTCACCTGGCCCATGGTTACGTACTGCTTGCCCACAAAGACCGTGCCCTCTTTACTGTACTTAGCTAAGTCCTTCTTAGATCTCCCGAGGACGACGTCGAATACCATAAAACGATGAAAAAGAAAGAAAGGATAAAAAGGTTGTGTTGTTGCTCGCTATTGAAAAGGCAGTTCAACCATAGTAGTATGGTACCATAAACTTATGGCGATATTATATTCATGCTTTCTACTTACAACTTCTCTTCCGTCAGCACGTTTACCCGGGTCGGCTCTTTCATTCGGGAACTGGTGGCCACCAGATGGCTGACGCCAATTTTCTCGGCGGTCCGTACTAAGTCGACGTCCACCACGCCGTCTAACGCCAGGGCATAGACTCCGCCTTCCAGGCTTTTAATCGTGCTGGCTAACTCGCTTAATGGTACTTTCCCCAGCACGTTCAGCTTCTGGTCAAAGATGCAGGCGCCTCTCGTCCCGAAGAGATCTTCCATGGTCTGCTTGAAGATGCGTTTCTCGTCAGGAGAGAGCTTGCCATCAGTCCTGGTAGTCATGACCGTAGTCATAACAGGACGAGATGGTACTGTCGGTTGGGGAGCTGGCTGTAAAGGCTTCTGGAAAAGCGGTTTCAGCGGCTCCATCCGCGACGGTTCAGCTCTTCGTGCCAGAGGCTGCCGGTCAAACATCCTCTTTACTTCCGGCTCTTCTTTCAACGCACCTTGTTCGTCAATCCCTAAATCCAGTTTAGCTTGTTCTGCGGTTATTCTGCCGCGCAAGGCTTTGTGGATTTCCTTTTTGGTCAATTCTTCCACTTCCTTGCCATCCGGCGCTTTACAGACAAAGTCCACTTCTGCTGTTGCCAGCATTGCCCGGGTAATCAAGTCTCCGCCCCGATCACCATCCACAAACAGCGTGACGGTTTTCCGCTTGGTAAGATCTTTCACGGTCTGCGGGACGGAGGTGCCGTTCAGGCAAATCACGTTCTTAAAACCTTGCTTCAGCATGTTCAGAACATCGGCCCGGCCTTCCACAACGACGATTTCCTCACTTTCTTCAATGGAAGGACCTGCTGCTAACCGTTCCCGGCCATATTCCATCACTTCTAACATACGGACAGACTGGGCAACTTCATCGGTCAACTCCTGCGAATCAGGCATGGTCGTTTCCGTCAGTGTTCGCAACAGGCTTTTGGCCCGTTCAATCACAAACTGCCGCTTGCTGACGCGGACATCTTCAATCTTGCCCACTTCCACTTTGGCAGTACAGGGACCGATCCGCTGAATCACTTCCAGGGCAGCAGCGACGATGGCTGTTTCCGTCTTGTCTAAAGAACTGGGAATGACAATTTCACCGTTCGTCCGGCCGGAGCTGGTATTCAGGTTAACTTCAATCCGGCCGATTCGGCCGGAACGCTGCAATTCCCGCAGCTCGAGATCGGAGCCCAACAGGCCTTCGGTCTGGCCAAAGATGGCGCCAATGACATCAGGACGATCTACCACGCCATCAATATTGATGGTGGAATGAACGATATATTTAGCCCCGACGGGGCTTATTTTTGCCATTTTTAACCTCCAGAAAGAGCACTAGTGCTTACTCCTTGCCGACTTTAAACTTTACTCGATCCAATAGTCAGGAATAAATGAAGCATAATAGTACCCCTTCGTTATGTTATTCGTTATGTTGTTGACAATAGAACCAGCACTACTCTTTCAACGGTGAATGAGTGAAACATGATTCTATTGTTGATGAATATGATGCCCGCGTCACTAACCCCTGAGTTCATCGCTTGGCGTTGCCGTGAACTCCCACAGGTACTCTCGTGGCGGGCTGGATTTACCAATGTAGCTTCTAGTATATAAATGCTTCGGTTTTTATTGTTTTCTATATGGGGAATATATGGAAGCGAAATATTTATAAATCAACTAAAGTTACTATTATATATAACTTTGGTGTAATATGAAATTACCTTTAATTAAAAGATTGAAGAAACAACTGCATCGGGAGATCGCTTTAGCTCAGGATCTATTGGTAAAAGAGCTTTATGCGGTTTTTCCTCAAGCTATTGTTCATGGGGGAACGGCGATCTGGCGGTGCTACCAAGGACAGCGCTTTTCCGAGGATTTAGATGTTTTCATTCGGCGTGACCTTGAGAAAATACATCAATTTTTTAGCAACCTTGAGAAAGCCGGCTTTAGCGTGGAAAAAAAGAAAATCGGGGAAAATAGTATCTATTCAGCGCTCCACTTTCAGAGAGCGGCAGTGCGTTTTGAAGCCGTATTCAAGCATGAGGATAGTATTTTGGGGATGTATGAAACAGTGGAAGGGAACATTGTACCCGTTTATACACTTACACCGGAAAGATTCATACGGGGAAAGGTAGAAGCGTACTTGAATCGAAGGAAAGTGCGGGACTTATATGATATTTTTTTTCTTCTTCCTAAAATTAAAGAGAAAAGCATGGTGAAAGAAGCTTTACAGAAGTTACTTCAACAGTATCAACCCCCTTTAGATGAACCGGAATTACAAATTCTACTCCTAGAAGGAGCTGCCCCTTCAGCTCAAAAAATGAAAGAGTTTATTGAATACCATGGGAACTAAAAAATATCTTGAGGAGGTGAAAGAGTACCTTCATAATAGTCCGGTGGTAGAGAGTACTTCTTTGTACCGGTTAATCCGGGCACGAAAACAGCTGAAACAATACCACAAGCAACTTATCCGGAATTTGATTAAGAAAAGGCAGCTTAAGCCGCTAACGAGAGGATGTTATACTATCCATGATGAAGTGTCACTGGCGGTATTCTGTTTTACTCCCGCCTATCTGGGATTAGAAGATGCCCTCAGCTATCATGGGCTGTGGGAACAAGAGACTATTCCCATTGTCGTGACCACCAGAAAAGTTCGGCAAGGTTTGCGGAAATTCGCAGGCACAAATTATTTAGTGAGAAGAATTGACCGAAAATATTATTTTGGTGTTGACTATTATCCCGTGGGAGAGTTCTCTTTACCGTATTCAGATAAAGAAAAAACTTTTTTGGATGTCCTTTATTTTAAATTGAAGTTTACAGATGAAGAATTACAGGAAATGGCTACGGGGCTGGATACACAAAAATTGTGGCAGTACTTAGAACGGTATCCGGAAAAGATGAGGAAAAGAGTGAAGAAGATTCTGGCACAAGGGAAGGAAAGGCAACTCTGCGGGCTGCCTGCCCTTCGGTCAGAGGCAAAAACAGCCCTGGCCTGAACATGAAGTTCAGGATACATAACATTGGAAGCCGTCCCGCAATCCTTTTCAGAACCATCAATTTTACAAATAAAAAATTTAAAAAGCGAATATAAGAAAATATCATGAAATAGTTCCAGTTCTGTGTGTTCTAAAGATAAACCAACTTTCCTGCTTAATTCTTCCAATTGAAAAAAATTTATCGGCATTTTACTCTCCATTTCCTGAATTTAGACTTATCTAGTAATCCACATATTTTTTTATCCATCAGTAAAGAATTATAGTCTAAGTGCTTTTTAAATTTTTTATGTAAATCATGACCTGAGCTATCGAAAACCGTCCCGGTCTTTTTCAGGAATTGTTTATTTTTTAATTTCAAACAGATTTTCTTAATTTTATCTAAAGAGATTTTCTCCTGCCCAGTTTTAATAGCTTGGATAATAACTGATAAAGGGGCTAGATCAAAATATAAGCAATCGATTAATGTTTTTTCTATCGAGGCTAAATTCATTGTATATTGCTCACTAACTTCACTAAAAAATTCAAACAAATATTTTTTATCAACAGTGATATATTTTATTCTTTCTTGCCCAAAAGTTATTACTCTTTTGTTCTTCTTTTTAGAAGTCAAAACATCAATCTGCTGAGGTAATTGTTCGGTTAAGCCGTAAATCCTCAAAGCATACCAGCCAGTGATATAAGAAGGCTTAACTAAATGGGTAGCAACAGTCTGGGCTAAATTGCATAAAGTATATTTACCAAAATCAGTTTTTTTGATTGCTTCTTTATGGTAAAGCCTGGTTAAAACCAGATTAGCGTATCTTTTGTTACAATCCATTATTTCGGCAACTTCTTCCGCCCCAAATACAGGATATTTTTTTAACTGGCTTAAGAGCTTAATCGCGTTCATATGCGGTAGAAAATTTCAAAACTATATAAATCTTTCTATTTCATATCAAATTTGATATTAATCGGGTGAAAAGTAATAAAATTTAGGCGAGCGCCCGATCATGCCACCAGTCTTTGACCGGTGGTAGGGCGCTCGCAGTATTGGACATCCTTCGTCATGTTTCTATCCTCAGGTAGCAAAATGCTTAAATAGGAGCAGGGCTGGGCCAGGCCCTGGTGGCCAAGATGCTTTACTTCATTACGCACGTCGAGCCGCGGCATCCTCAGAAAGGTCAGGAAGTACTCTTTTTCCTGCGGGAAGTAGGTTCGGAAGGGAACAAATCGCACGTTGTCGTCAAGGAGATTCCCCACTACTTTTACACGCCTCCCTTACCGCGGGAGGAAGCGGAATATCGGTTCCAGCAATTTAGGGAGCAGCCGGAATTCAACCATTTGAACTTTGAGATTAAACGGTATAATCAGCGCCGTTCGTTCCTGCGGGCCGAGGGCAGCAAAGAAGCGGTCCTTCCCAAACCATTTCTCTGCCGGGGTTCCCGCGATCCCTTAAGCCTGGATTCACCCACGAAACTGTTGCGCTGGCTCTATCCGCCGGGAATGCTCATTTCTTCTCCCCAGGAAATTCCTCTTCCTGCTGACATCCAACGACGGCCAAGTGTGCCATTGGAACAGCTTGTTGCCGATTCCTATGCCGTCCTCGACATCGAGGTGGAAGGCTGGGAATTCGGAAGAGATCATATTTTCATGGCCGTCTATAAATCTCCGCAGCGGCAGGTTCTTTTCCACGATCTTCCTTTCACCGCTGACGAACAGGAAGGATTTACCCTGATTCCTTTTTCTTCTCCTCAGGACTTGGGAAAAAAGCTGACGGCAACGCTTCAGGAAGAAGATCCCTTATGGCTGTTTGGCCATAACATCATGAACTATGACCAAATCAGGATTCGCGACCTGACCGGAGAATATTTTCCCGCCGTCAATCAGCACTATCCCATCACCAAATCTTCCCAGGGCTTTGGTCGGGTGATCACCAAAGGAAGATGGACGCTCGATACGTACGGCTATCATTTCCATTACCAGAATTTCCAGGCCAGCAACAGCTTAGGGACCTTATCAGATTTAAAAGTGCCATTAGGGCATCAGGAGCAGGCACGGTTAGTAGTGGCAGCGCGGAAAGGAAGCAAAGATGCTTTTCAGGAATTAGTGCATTATTGTATTGGTGATGCCCACGCTTCCGAAGATCTTGGACTGAAAGCCCGAAAACGAGTTGCCCAAAAGATGATTTTGTTTCGTTCCTATCCTGACACTATCTGCAGCACCAGCAAGCGGACCATCGGCCGGGAATTCTGGCAGCGGCGGCATTTCATCTTTAAAGGAACGTTTGCCGATGCCTGGAAGTGGCAGCGGGAAGAAGCGAAGTTCTCTCTGGACGAGTTTAAACAATATCTTCTTCGGCCGGGCCTGGAGCCGGGGCTGTACGACGATGTCCAGGTTCTCTATCTAACGCCGTTCATTGCCGGAGCACGGCCGCTGGCGGAACGGATGAGCCCGACCCTCGTGCAGTGTATTCAGAGCAGCACTAACCCCCAAGAGAAATTTGATCTGCTGCAAACCATCAATGCCCAGCTGGCCGATCTGGTGGAAGAAAGCCTGAAAGTGTTGGACCCTTCTTTACTCTGGTCGGGAACGCAGCGGGAAAAGGCACGGAGCTATCGGAAAGCGAAACAACTGCTTCTCCATCCCCCGGAACGTACTGAGAAACAACGAATTCGGCTCTACTGCCTGTTTCGCTACCGGGGAATTCACAGCATCGATCCCTATCCTTTCCTTCCTGGAATTCTTTCCGCAGTGGAAAAAACCAATAAATTCCTCGAACAGCATGATCTTGTCAATAGGGGAAACTATTTTCATTTCGTTCGCAGAAAGGTGGACGTTAATGAACTGGAAGAAAGTTTATCGGGCTGTTCTTTGGGCCGGGGAAAGGCGTTATGCCTTCGTTCCGGCCGGACGGTTGCCGATCCGTTCCAGGCGGCCAGAACGGAACAGTACGTCTATGAAGGATTCCGCCCCAACAGCGGCGAGAAGACCAATTTTGAAAAACGATTGCTTCAGAGTCTGGTAAGAGACATCTTTTCCGGCCGGTCATTTGTGGTAATCAAGGAGTATCTGGACAGTGAATTGAACGATTTTTGTTCCGGGCTGAAACCCAGAGAAGATTATTTCCTGCCGATGAAGGCGCGGACCTATTACACCACTGTTCTGGGGGCCTTGCTGGAAGAGCGGTGGCGGGATTCAAAAAGTACCATTACAGAAGAAATAGTGTCGGCTTTTCAGGCAATCCAGAAGCGGATTACCCAAAAATTTTCCAAAGAAACCAGGAAACTGCTGGCGCAGGTCGTCAGGCAAGCGAGCACTGACGCGGGTTATCCCCATTTCCAGGAATTGTGGCAGGAAATTCTGCAGCCCTATCCATTGCAGATAAATTTAGCCTATGCGGAAGGGTTTCCTGGCCGCATTCCGGCGGGAATGGCCGATAAGCTTGATTTGCCCAGATATAAAGCCCGAGTGCAGCGGCAGTTCCGGGATTTTTATGAAATTCTGACGCCCAGGCAGATGAAGTTTGGATTTTAAAGGAAATTATTTAAAACAGGCTTCTTTAACACTCTCCCCATGACCACCCTACGCTACCAGGAACGCTTCAAAACCTTACAGGGGGTGTTTGACGAGTTTACCAACCGCACCCTGTTTGAGCTGCAAAGCCGGGGAATTTTTGATGAAGTGGTCTCGCCCTTCAAGGTCGGCAAGGAAAGCAATGTCTTCCTGGGCGTGAAGGGAAAAGAAAAAGTCATCATTAAAATCTATCGCGTGCAGAATTGCGATTTTAAGCGCATGTACGGCTACATCGGGCAGGATCCGCGCTATGAATTCCTGAAAAAGCATCGCCGTGACATCATTTTTGCCTGGACACAGCGGGAATACAAGAATCTATTGCGGGCGGAAGAAGCTCACGTGCTGGCGCCTAAGGCTCTGGGCTGGAAAGCGCACATTCTGGTGGAAACGATGATTGGTGGGCAACAACCTGCTCTTACCCTCAAGGATGGTTATCCTAAAAATCCAGAAAAATTCTTTACCCTGGTTGTGGAAGAGATGAGAAAATTGTATCAGGCTAGGTTAATTCACGGCGACCTCTCCGCTTTCAACATTCTGAACTGGCGGGAACAACCTTACCTGATTGACTTCTCCCAGGCAACATTAATCAAGGCACCCAATTCCCAGGAATTGCTAGAACGGGATATCAAGAACATCCGGCAATTCTTTGCCAAACTGCAGGTGGAAGCAGATTTCAGCACAATCTTTAAAAAAGTCACGGGGAAGGAACAAGTATGACTGATGGATTAAAGAAGGGACGGGCATGACTGACGAATTTTCCTATGAACTGAAGATCTCGGAGGAGCGCATCGCCGTACTGATCGGCGCCGAAGGAAAAATCAAGAAAGACATTGAAGAAGCAACGCAAAGCAAGCTCGAGATCAGCAAGGACGGCGATGTCACCATCACCGGGGAAGACGCCTTGTTGCTCTACACGGCCCGGGAGATGGTCCGCGCTGTCTCGAGAGGATTTAATCCCAAGATTGCCTTGCTGCTGCTCAAGACGGATTATGTTCTGGAAATCATTGATCTCAGCGATGTCGCCGGCAAGAATAAAAACGTTCTGGAACGGCTCAAAGGGCGGGTGATTGGCACCGCCGGAAAAGCCCGCCAGGAAATCGAGCTGCTTACGGATACGTATCTCTCGGTCTATGGCAAGACTATCGGCATCATCGGTGAGATCGCTGCGGTGACCGTGGCGAGAGAGGCTTTAAGCATGCTGATTCGGGGCTCGATGCACCGGACGGTGTATCAGTATTTAGAACGGAAACGGAAGGAGATACTGCGAGCACGCTAAACTTCTCGTTGTTGAGAAACTCGTCGGGAGGAGCAACCGCAATTCTTATAAATACGTTGCGGTTGTTCTGCGGCATGGCGGTAATAGCAGAAGAACTGGCGAAGAAGCAACGGGAAATATCCGTTGCTGAATTCTTCGAGCGGAACAGGCATCTTTTAGGGTTTGACAATCCCCGCAAGGCACTGTTGATGGTCGTCAAGGAGGCCGTCGATAATTCGCTTGATGCTGCCGAAGAAGCGAGAATCCTTCCTGAAATTAATGTGGAAATCATCAAACTGGAAGAAAAACGTTACCGCGTCATCATTGAGGACAATGGCCCCGGCATCGTCCGCAAGCAAATTCCCAAAATCTTTGCCAAGCTGTTATATGGCAGCAAGTTCCATAAGCTGAGCAGCAGCCGCGGACAGCAGGGTCTGGGCATTTCTGCTGCTGTCCTCTACAGCCAATTAACCACCGGAAAGCCCGCCACCATTCTCTCCAAAATCGGGAAAGGACAGAAAGCGCACTTATTCAAACTGAAGATTAACACCAGCACCAACAATCCTGATGTTATTGAGGATACCGAACAGGAATGGGATGGGAAGGAGCATGGCGTGCGCATTGAAGTTGATCTGGAAGGAGAGTACCTGAAAGGCCGCCAGTCCGTGGATGAATATTTGAAGGAAACTGCCATTGTCAATCCGCACACCACCATTATTTACACCAATCCGGAAGCGGAACAGATCATTTTTCCCCGCGCCAGCGAGGAATTGCCGCCGGAAGTCAAGGAAATCCAGCCGCATCCCTATGGTGTCGAGTTGGGCCTGCTGATGAAAATGCTGGAAAATACCGAATGCCGGACGTTACAGCAATTCCTGACCACGGAATTTGTCCGTGTTGGTCCAGGAACAGCCAAGGAAATCTGCCAAAATGCCGCCCTCCTGCCCAGCACCAAGCCCAAAGAGGTCAGCCGGGACATGGCCGAGCAACTTTACCGGGGAATTCAAAAAACCAAAATCATGGCGCCGCCTACTGACTGCATTTCTCCCATCGGCGCGGAACTGCTGGAGAAAGGCCTGAGGAAGGAAATCAATGCGGAATTTTATACCGCCGTGACCCGGCCGCCGGAAGTGTACCGGGGGAATCCCTTTGTCATTGAGGTAGGCTGTGCCTTTGGGGGGGAACAACATGCGGAAGAAACTGTAAGAATCCTCCGCTTTGCCAACCGCGTTCCCCTGCTCTACCAGCAGGGAGCATGTGCTACCATCAATGCCATTCAAAATACCGCCTGGAGAACCTATGGATTGCAGCAGAGCAATGGCGCTTTACCGGTCGGGCCGTGCACGATTGTCATCCATATGTCCTCGGTCTGGGTGCCGTTCACGTCTGAATCAAAGGAAGCGATCGCTCACTATCCGGAAATCATCAAGGAAGTGAAGCTGGCATTACAGGAATGTGGCCGCCGCTTAGGGATGTTTGTGAATAAAAAAAGAAGGATCGGCGAAGAATTTAAGAAGCGCAGTTACATCGAGAAGTACATCCCGCATGTGGCTGATGCCCTGAGCAAAATCGTTGGCCTTCCCGAGGCCAGGAAAAAGGAAATTGAGGAAAAGTTAGCGGAAATCCTGGAACATACCAGGGGAGAGCTGGAAGAAATCGGCATTGACAATCCTGATTACGACCCGGAACTGGCAAAAATTGGCCGGGAAGAGGAAGAAACAGTGACGGGAGAAGAAGAAAAAAAAAGGGGAAGCAGGAGGAGCAGCAGCGGAACCAGAAGCCAAGGGCAGGAAAGAGAAAAAAGCGGAAAAACAGACCAGATTGACGTAAGATGGGCAGAAGATGGACAGAAGATGGCTACCAAAACAAAAAGCAAGAATGTCGTGGAAGAGATCAAGGAAATAGCGCAGCAGATGTATGAGCGCATCAAGAAGCTGAAGCAGCCGGAAATTGAGATGCCCATCCGGGCCTTAATTAACGTCGAATATGATGAAAAGGAAGGGTATTTCAAGCTGTTGAACAAGAAAAAAAGCCGGACGTTAACGGCATCCACCATCAAAACGTTTGCCCAGACCTTGCGGATGATGGAATTGTCCAAGCAATTGGTGGAAACGGACGATATTGCCACCAAGAGGGAAGCGTATTACGTCAGCAAGAACTGGGGCGATGCTCGTTTCATTGAGCAGCCCGAAAGCGATAATACCATGGACGATATTGAAGCGATGCTGGCCGTAAATCGGGAACAGATCGGCTTTATTCCGGAGGAAAAAGGCGGCGATGTTGCCGGCCGGCTGTCGGTGATCGACAAAGATCAGGATACGGGAAAGGAAATTCGTATTGACTGCACAAAATTTGGTTCCGGTGCCTATTCTGTTCCCAGTTCAGTAGAACATCTTAAATTTGACACTGATGCCAAATTTATCCTGGCCATTGAAACGGCGGGTATGTTTCAGCGCCTGGTGAAGCACAATTACTGGAAGAAGACCAACTGTGTTTTGATTTCGATGGGCGGCGTTCCCACCAGAGCCTGCCGGCGGTTCATCAGGAAACTGGCGGATGAGAAAAAGCTGCCGGTGTATGTATTTGCTGACAGTGACCCTTACGGTTTTGGATCGATTTACCGAACCCTTAAAGTTGGCTCAGGAAATGCCGCGCATATCAATGAATTCTTTTGTGTCCCCCAGGCAAAATTTTTAGGAGTGACGCCACAGGACATTATTGACTATAAGCTGCCGACCCATCCGCTCAAAGAAGTGGACGTGAAAAAGATCAAGGATTTAATTAAGAACGATCCCTTCATCAAGCACCACAAAGAGTGGCAGAAAGCCTTAGAGCAGATGGCAAAAATGAAAGTAAGGGCGGAACAGCAGGCTTTAGCTGCCTGGGGATTGAACTTTGTGATGGAAAAATATCTGCCTGATAAATTGAAAAATCCTAAAACATGGTTACCCTAAGGAGGATGAGACAATGGTCAATGTAAAATTACGCAGCTGCGAACAGTGTCAGGCCGAAGTCCCGCCCAGCGGCATCCGGATGTATCCCAAATCAACCAACGGGACCTGGCTGCTCTGCGAGCCCTGCTGTGAGAAGATGAAAGCGCGGGCAGCAATGGCCCAGAGCGGCAGCCGCCAGCCCGTCAGGGAAAAGCAGCCGGTGCGCAACCTGGTGCAGAAAACCCTGAAGAAAGTAAAACAGCAGGAATCTACCCGGGAATCCGCTCCGGAAGCAGCTGCGGAGTTTCAGTTGATGCACTGTTACCGTTGCAATTATAATTTCCGGGTGGATCAGGGTAAAGTGGGGACGCGGCTGAACCTGAACTGCCCCTATTGCGGGAAGGGCGATCAGCTGGAAAAGAAATAAAAATCCCAATCGCCCCAAGGGGCGGTGTATCATAACAAATGAAATGGTTTATGACTAGCGAAGAACTTCTCGTGATGGTCTCCCCTTTTTCACACTCAAAATGCATCAAAAGTTAAGAATTAGTTAATTTCTAGTACAAAATAGAAAGATTTAAAAAGTTGGCGTTGGTTGGAGTAGTATGGCCACCAACTATGACCTCTTTGAAGTAATTTACACCAAAGGGACGGCACTTACACCTCAGGAGATCGTTCGATTGCTGCGGCAGCCGGCTTCGGCCTATGCCGGCATTTACCAAACTCTTCTTCGGCTTCAACGGGAAAGCCTGATCCAAAAAACTCCCCACGGATTTCAGGTGAGGCTCTCGGCACGGAGCACGCTCCTCTACCGCCTGATCCGCTTCTGCCTGGCTAATGATCTCAGTTATAATCATTTTCTGGATAAAAATATGGCTGCCTTTATCAAGAGAGCTTGGCCGAAGCAACGGTTTTCTTCTCAGGATTTTGCCATAAATCCCCGGACCTTTGCCCGTTATGTTGAACTTCTTGATCGCAGTGGTTTTTTGATCATCTTTTCACGCAAGCCCCTGATAGCGTTGCTGCTTCGACACTCGTTCCTCACGAAGCTCTGTGAATATTTTGGCTGCACGCTTTCTCCCGAGCCGGCTCTCAACCAGAAGGAATTGTTGCCCCGTTTGTTGAAAGAACTTCGTCTTTTCCATCAGCGGCAAAAGAAGAATGAACGAAAATATCGGGCCTTGGTGGGCAGTTATCAGTTACGATTCATCCAGCACAGCCTTAATTTAGAAGGAAACCCGATCACCTTGCCCGAGACCGTGAAATTGCTGCAGCACCAGATCGTTCCTCAGTACCTGAGCCTGGAAGCCATTGAAGAAGTGCGAAACTATCAACGGGCGATGGCTGCCATGCTTAACGACGCCGCTGAACGAAAATCGCTTACCCTGACATCGATCTTAAATTATCATTACCTGGCTCTTCAGCATAAGCCCGCCATCGCCGGACAGATCCGTACTATCGCTGTTGTTATTAAAAATAATCCTTATTTTAAAATTACTTCTCCCCAGGAAATCCGCGGGAAGTTAGATCTATTTTTACAAAAGTATAACGCCTTCATTGCTCAGAAGAAGCGTTCCCTGCGGGAGGTTTTTCATTTTGCCGCCCATTTTCATAACCAGTTTCAGCATATTCATCCTTTTATTGATGGCAACAGCCGAACAACCCGGCTGCTCACCTTTCACCTTCTCCGTTCGGTCGGCATTCCCGTCATTGATATCCCTCTCGGCCTACTGGAAGAATATCTTTCCAGCACCAAAGGAGCCGTGCGGCGGGACGACCAACGGCTGCGCCGAGTATTAGAACTGGTGGTGCTCTATAACCTGCGCTTGTTCAATGAACAGCTGAGGTGATTCCCCCCTACCACCAGCTCTCCCTATGATAAGCATAGATTTTTTCAGGGTACCAAAAAGCTTAGTTTAGCGCGCCCACCACTTTCATAACTTCCTTCTCCACCTGCTCATGGGGCGGAATGACCTTCAGGATGGGCTCTAAATCCCGATGGTATTCTTCTACTGAGGGCAGCTTCAACGAACGAAACTGCTTTTTTTCCTCGTCCAATTTCAATTGTAGCAATTTCTTATTGAGGATTACCCCCTGGTTCAGAAGCCACCAAACATCATAAGCATCCCGTGATTCTGCTCTCATGAAAAGAGCCCTGATTTTCTCCGCTAGAATTTCCTGTTTTTCCATGATCATAATCGTAAAAGGGGGCACATCGGAAAAAAGCTTGGAAACAACTTTGGCTACCGGGCAGTATACTTTCCTCTTGTTGAAATCTATTTTGAGTGTATTCGTTGATTCCGGGTGGCCTTGAAACAGTGGCCCTTGAAATCGTATTTCAAAACGAAGGTTTCCTTCCCGCTCTTTTTTCATAGAGGTAGTATGGGGAATATTTAGCAGCGTAAACCCTTGTAAACTGGTGGAGATCATTTCGCGCAACTTAGCCGGAGGAAAATCAGTATTAAAATCCAAGTCTTCAGAAGCCCGTTGGGAGCCATAACAGATTCTCAAGCAGGTTCCGCCTTTGAACGTGAAATGCTCGGCCCAGCTGGAGATCTCATAAAGGAAAATATACTGTAAATATTCTTTCTCCTCATAAAAGAGACCAGTTTTTCTGATGTTCTTTAATTCCGCCAATTCTTCCCGGGAAATCATCCGTTTACATCCAAAAGCCAGCGCTTATTTAAATTATTTCTTCGTTTCATCGTGGGATCAAGAACTTCATAGCCTTTCTTGCCAATGTTTTTCTGCAGGCTTTGTGCTTCTTGCTGATATCCCAGCTGCTCCAACAGAAAACCGAGCCGGCGAATCACCACTTTGCTTTTAACCTGAAGTGCATATTTTTTAAGTTTCACAAAATTAATTTTCTGCGCACCGGTATTCAAGGCCTTTTCAACTTCTTTAATCCCGCCGGCATAGCGGGGCAACAACAGTGAATCTATCAGGGCCTTTTCCCTCTCGGCGATTACCAGAGCATCTATTTTAGTATAGCCAAAGAAGCGCTTCCGGGAGAGCGTAACATACATAAAGGGGGGGATCTCCCGGGTATATTTTGTAGTAGCATAGAAGATTTTTTGAGGAGTCTGGTCGGAGAGGCCATAATAGGTCAGGGCTGACCAGAAAGACAAGTAGGAAGGAAAATGAATCCTTTGTCCGATTACAAAATCGTCCGTTTCCCGCAGCGCGAAAAACTGCTTTCCTGCCGCCGCGATGACCGCCTTGTTCTTAAGCGCTTTGATTACATTATACGCTTTGGTTTTGGTCAGGCCCAGAAGCAGGCAGAGATCCTTAACTCTGAATACCTCCAGGCCACTTTTTTTCACGGTGTCCCAGGCCTGATATTCTTGCTTGCTGAGCTGCATTGTAGTAAATTTCATCTATTTTAGTTAATATCTTACTAGAAGTAAAGATAATTACTATTTAAGCTTTGCGGTACGTTGGGGGACAGAGCGCTATGCGGATAGTCTGGCCTGGCGTACTTATCTTCCTTCATTTTCACTATTGGGGGGGGGGCAAAAAGATTTATATAGTCT
>JAHFSD010000025.1 GCA_023265925.1 archaeon | reverse complement strand
TATCGATGGGCAGCAATCTTTATATACGGCGAGAGGTTTCTTTGCTGCAGAAAAGAGGAAGCCGTGGAACTATTACAATTAAAAGGAGTGCGTAAGGACTTTGGTACAGCAACAATCCTGCAGGAAGTAAACATCGCCATCGAGGAAGCGGATATTTATGGTATCATTGGCGAGTCAGGAAGCGGGAAAACGACGCTGCTGAACATTCTTACCGGCTTTATGGAGCCGACCGCCGGGGAAGTGCTGTTCCTTTCCAAAGTGACGCATGAGCCAAAAAATCTGCATGAGAATCTGCACAAAATCAAGAAATACATTGGCTTCACGCCGCAGCACAACTCCTACTATCCTAAACTGACGGTCAAGGAGAATTTGTTGCACTTCGGCCGGCTTTACGACCTGAAAGATGATTTGCTGATTAACAACATCAAGATGCTGCTGCAATTTACCGGCCTGTTTGACCACCGCAACAAGCTGGCTGAACATCTTTCCGGAGGGATGCAGAAGCGCCTGGATGTCAGCTGCAGCCTGGCACACAAGCCCCGGATTTTAGTCCTGGACGAGCCGACTGCCGATCTTGATCCGGTGCTGCAGAAGGAAATCCTGTTGCTGCTGCAGGAAGTGAACAAGCAGGGGGTGACGATTATCATTGCTTCCCACCATCTGGATAGCATCGAAAGCATCTGCAACAAAGTGGCGATTATCCATAAGGGGCACGTCCACAGCCACGGGCTGATTGATGATGTTAAGAAACCGTTCCTGAAAGATTATTTCACCATCAACCTTCGCCCCGGCGATAGTAAGGAAAAGATTCTGCAGCTCTTAAAGACCCTGCCGGTCAAGAAGATCGTCGATCAGGGCAGCAAACTGGTGATTTATCCGCTGGATACCGATAAAACCGTCAAAAGCCTATTGACCTATATCAAAGAAGAGAACCTTTACCTGCATGATTTGGACATGCGCAAGCCTTCCCTGGCAGAAATCTTTGAATTGATTATCGCCACGACCTGAACGAACTATTCCCCATGAACAAGATTAACAAACTATCCCCCTAAATTACCCTACCCAACAACCTCATCATGAATTCCCTGCTGTTATTGGTGAAAAAGAACCTGAAACTGCTGCTGCGAGCGAAAGCGTCCTCGCTGATCGTGTTTCTGGGGCCACTGCTGCTGGTGCTGGTGCTGGGGCTGGCCTATAACAGTTCGTCGCGCTATGGCCTCAACATCGGGATTTATGCTCCGGTCTTTACGGACGAGGTGAATTCAGTCATCACCCTGCTGCAGGAGCAGGAATTCCGGATCGTCAAGTATGAACAGACGATTGACGATTGTGTTGCCGACATGAAAGTCGGCGCGGTGCATGCCTGCATTGTTCTGCCTGAAACGTTGCAGGTGGAAGGCAATGCTCCCAAAGAAATTACTTTTTACGTCGATCCCAGCCGGATTAACCTGGTCTGGATGGTTCAGGAAACACTGAAAAGCAAGATTAATTTCAAGGCGCAGGAGATCTCGCAACAATTAACTTCCGGGCTGTTGTCAGCGGTGGGGACGGCGAAAGAGACGGCGTCGCGGGAGAAAGGGGCGGTAAGTACGGCCAAGGAAAAAAGTTCCACGGCTTCTTCTTCCACCGAGTCAGCAAAAGGAGCTTTAGTGGGATTGGATTTAACTGCTCCCCAGGCTAACTATGATTTCTCGGTTGCCGACATCCTGAAGCAGAATTTAACTTCCGTCTTGAACGAAGGACTCGGTAAAGTCACGGAAGCGCACGAAGCACTTGCTGACCTCAATGCTTCCAGTAAAGGGGCAGTAGAAACAGCTTTGGCCGGCGTGGAAGAAAAGCTTACTCTCGCTTCCTCGCTGGTAACCGGTTCCGGCGAAGTCAATCTGGATAAAGTCATAACTCTTCTTTCCTCCCTGAAGATTGATGTCGGGGGAGCCAATGATAAACTTAAGAACGCGGCCGAGGCTGTGGGCCGGAGCACTTCTAACCTGAATAGCGCCAGCAGCACCCTGAGTGAAACGGTCGTCACCCTTTCTTCCGTGGAATCGTCCCTGGGGAATCTGCAGTCGCAACTGGAATCCCTGAAAGTGACGGAAGCCAGCACCATTGCCGCACCGATTGTGACCAAGATTGAAAAGGTGAGCAAGGAAGGCACGTACTTAAATTACAGTTTCCCCACATTGCTGGTGGTAGTGATCATGTTTACATCATTGTTGTTAGGAACAATCCTGGTGATGATGGAAAAAAACAGCCCGGCCTTCCTGCGTAATTATTTCCTGCCCGTCAAAAAATCCACGTTTGTCCTGTCCATTTATCTGACTTGCCTGGCGATGATTGTCGTACAGATTATCGTCATTCTGGGCATCTCCCTGCTGTTCCTGGAGCAGGCCTGGCTGGTATTGCCGCAGCTGGCTTTTATCCTGTTCATCTCGGCCTCAGCTTTTACTTTTTTAGGCATGGCTCTCGGCTATCTCTTTGCCTCAGAAGAAACGGCAGTATTGGCGACGATTGCCCTGGGAAGCCTGATGTTATTTTTATCGGGCGCCGTGCTGCCCCTGGAAATTATCTCTCCCGGCCTGCGGGAAGCGACACAGTTTAATCCTTTTGTGCTAGCCGAGAAAGTCCTGCGGGAAATTTTCATCTTTAATGCTTCGTTCGCGGACGTCGGGGTAGATTTGTCCATTATTGTGGCTTATGCCGTGGTGCTGTTTATTGTTATCCTGCTGATGGAAGCGGTTCTGCACCGGAATCTGATCCATCGTTTCTTGCATCACCACCAGGCCCTGCGGCAGAAAGATGTGCAGAATAAGAACGAGGTGTAATCTCAATGAAATCTAAAAAGAGGAGCATTAGCAGGAGACATTTTATCATCATTATCCTAATTCTCTTCATCATTGTTCTTATTGGTGGTGTGCTTTGGATGAAGAAAACACAAAAAGAAAAAACTACTGCTGCGGAAGTGGAAAAAATTCTCAGCTTCCTTCCAGATCAAACCTTTGTAACCAAAGCACCATCACTTCAGGGCGATCTACGATTTAAAGAGGGGATTAATGTCAAAATTGAATTAAAGAGTTATCTGCATAGTTTTACTTCTAAAAAATACAGTGAAGCTGCCACGAAGCTCATTTCAATTCAGGAAAAGATTGGCTACCTTGATCTTCCTACATTATTAGAAATTGATGCTGCTCTTGCTGATGCTATTTCCATTGCTGGAAAAGAAGTTAAATCGTCCAATCATTTCATTGATGAGCAGGAAGCCTGCGGCAGGTTTAATGCCTTACTCAACCCTGCTCTTCTCGTTATGGATCTTACGTTGTGGAGCAGCCAGTCCAAAATTTATCCTCTACTGCAGCAGAATAAAGAAATTGGCATCCACTGCCTGCTGTACTATCCTCAACTGAGCATGGGCCTGTTCACCCATGATCCCCGTACGGGAAGAATTGTGCAGCGTAGTATGTTCTGTGACACCTCTCAGCCCAAGAGCAACTGCTGGGGCATCTGGGATTATTTCTGGAAACATGCGCTTGACCCGGTAAATTATGGGGTGGGCTGCAGCCTGACCGATTGGATGAATCAGGGGTTTGTCTGTGTCAATGGCATTGATTTCAGCGATAGGGAAGGAAAATTAATTAGAAACAGGGTTATTTATAGTATCGAAGGCAAGCCCCAGGAAATAGCTGAATTTAATGTCAAAGAAGAGTTTCAGAATGCTTTAGGTGTGGCAGGAAAAACGATAATTGATAACATTAAACAGAGATGTGCTCAGGTTAAAGATAAAGTTTCACCGTATGGTCTCGCCGCTGGCACCAGTAGCAATTCACTGACGGGGGGAGTTGTGGATGTAAGCACTACTACGGATATTGAGAATGCCGATTTACAGCAGTGGTATGAAAATGCTATGCTCACGGCAACGTTATTCACGGAAGCCTGTGCTTTAGACCAGGATTCCCTGGCTAAAGATCTGTCAGGAGGCGGGGGAGCCGGGGGATTTGGCCTGAATAAGCCGAAGACGTGCTTACTTACTTCGGCAACTTCTCAACTTGGCTCGACTTCTGCTGGCCGGTTCAGGAATTGTGTTTCTAATTTTGCCCAGCAGTTAGCTGCTGCCAGGAAAAATAAGATTGTCAATTATAATGGCTTGCCGGATAATTGGTGTAAGCCGTCGGCGGAGGAAGGGGGAAGTGGAACAAAAGGTAATTCCTGCCAATCTAATGAAGAATGTGTAAATAGGTGCGAAAGTGGACAATGTACTGGTGGAAAAGCAGCAGAAGGAGAATGCGGATCTGTAGGAACATCTGGAAATAAGTGTGGTGAGAAACTATCACCAGAGCAGGAAGAAAATATACAAAAAAATATGATCGATGCTGAGAACAGAGGACAAATTCCTCCGGGAAGCGCTGAGGGCATTCAGTTCCTTGTTGTTCCTGATAATCAGATTGAAGAGGTGTGTGGTAATCCACTATCTGCCATATGTTTCTCTAAAAAGGAAGGGATAATCTATATCAGGGAAAGCGATGCCAACAAAGATAATCCAAATGATGCCGTAGAGGATGTAAATTATGCCTGTGGGGATGAATTAACAACGGAGGAGGTATGTGAATACACTATTGGAACTTTGATCGGTCACGAGCTCTATCATACTCAGGGTTATGGCGAATCCGCTACACAAGATAACGATAGGAAAAAAGGCAATTTTATTTGTTTAGATATTGGTCTTTGTAATGGTTACGGTAAGCCAGTCAGAAGTAGTACTTATCTAACTCCCGACTCTCCGAGCGAGCCCTGGGAAAGACCTGAACCCGGCGACTGTTCCAGCCAGGCGGAAAGGGCTTTACAGCAATTTGAAGCAGCAGCAAACTGCCTCAATCAGCAAGCGTTTCCTGAAAATAGCAATCAGCCGCAGCCAGACCCGTTTCCACCTGGAGATGAGGTTGGCGGACGTGCTGTCCCAGAATGTGGCGAGGCGCAAGGCACGGGAACTGGTGGAGGTTATTTTGGTGTTCTGAAAGGAGCAACAGATTGTATGAATGACGATGTTTGTAATGTTATTACTATTTCCGGTGTTCCAACTGGTGCGATAACAAATCAAAAATGTAAACAAGTGGAAGGGGCTGATGAAGGGCTGCAGTGCCCATTTAAATAGAAAGTTAGTAGTCCCCTAATTTGTAGGAAAGGAGTTGGTTACGACAAGGGGCGGAAGTATCACAGAGTTGCTCGATCAGATCCTGATAAAATGGGACTTTTAGCCTAACCCAAAGAGCACGGAAGGCATTGATATAATTTTCATCCTGAATCGCTTTTTTCGCTAGCTCCAATTCTTTTTTGTATTCATTCGACTGAGTAATTAATTCTACGGCTCCTGTTCTATTTACACGTACCCATTCCACCTTTCCTGCGTTTAATAGATCTCCTTGCTGTTGGTACTGGTCACGAAGGAATAATAATTCTTCCGGCGGCGTCAAAGCAATAACTTTCTCTGCACTGTTTTTAGATTGTAGGAAATAGGCACGAGCACAAATGTTGTCTCCTGCTATATAACACTCTTGAGCCGCTTCTTCAAACCTCTGTAACAGTGCATAATGCTCGGCAATTTCATGAAAAATTTTACTCTTCTTTTCTTTTAGATTAGAATATTTACATTTAATTAATCTCTTATCAAGATAAACCAGCTCATCAACTTTATCGTAAAGAAGGTCCATGGTCCCCGTACACTGAATGTTCTCCTCTGGCTCCAGAGAAGCTAAGACAGAATGAAACGCTCTTTGATGCCTATACTGAATTTCTTTTTTATCACATTCTTTTTGCAGACTCGAAAATTGGGGTAATCTACCAGATATTACTGGATGATAAAAATTAATCGATTTTACATAACCCGCATAGTCCTCTTTTTTTGAAATGACACCGCCACGATATTTTTCGAGTAAATCTCTTTGTATTCTTAGAATAGTCTCTTCTAACGTCTCATTTTGGAGCTGTGGAACTGGCGCAATAACCTTTTCTTGAGAAGGCTTTTTATCGGAATAATTGCCGCAGCCCATTTCAAGAGTGGCAGCAAGACTAATGATCAAGTATAATTTTCTCATTTAGCTTACACTGTTTTCTATATTTAAATTACTTTCGCATCAAAAGCCCATTGCCAGATCAAGAAGAATGAGATAACCAACTCCCGACTCTCCGAGCGAGCCCTGGGAAAGACCTGAACCCGGCGACTGTTCCAGCCAGGCAGTAGCTCTTTATTACCAGTTGAACAAGAAAAGTTTTACCGACAAGTATTTATAACTAACTAGCTCTATCCTGACCTTCGTGAAACCAAAACTAATCATCATCACCGGCACGCCCGGCACCGGCAAGAGTACGTTGGCCAAAAAGTTAGCCGGAAAATTAGGCTTTGACCGGCTGGATCTTCATCATTATTACCGCCAGCTGTCCGTCGGCTATAACCGGCAAAAACAATGCCATGATGTTGATGTTAAAAAATTGGAAAAGCTTCTTCGGGAAAAATTGGCGGCCAGCAAAAAAGGCCTGATTATTGATTCCCATCTCGCCCATCTTCTGCCCAGGAAACTGGTTACCCTGTGCCTGGTGTTAACCTGCTCGAATTTAAAGCAGCTACAGCAGCGGCTGAAGAAGCGAAATTATTCTCTGGCAAAAATTCGGGAGAATTTAGAAGCAGAGATTTTTCAGGTCTGTTGGGAGGAGGCCCAGGAACGGGGACATCACCTTATTGTTCTCGATACAGCGAAACCATTTTCTCTACCGGCCCTGACCACCAAAATCTACAAATATTTATAAATCAACTCCCTTCTGTTTCCTCGATGTCCTCGCTCACCGCCCAGCAGAAATTGATCCTGAAGAAAATGATCCGGGAGTTACAGAGCTACCGCGCTCCTCATACCGAATTTGTTTCTGTCTACGTTCCCGCTGGGTATGAATTATTTAAAATCACCCAGCACCTGGGGGAAGAGCAGGGCACGGCTGCCAACATCAAATCCGCGTCGACCCGGAAAAATGTTCAAGTGGCCTTAGATAAAATGATCCAGCATTTGCGGACATATAAGTCCACGCCACCTAATGGGCTGGCCGCTTTTTCCGGCAACGTGGCCGCGGGCGAAGGCAAGCAGGATTTTCGCGCCTGGAGCATTGAGCCTCCCGTCCCTTTAAACGTCCGCATCTATCGCTGTGACAAGAATTTTGTGACCGACATTCTGGAAGAGATGATGGTCGAGCATAACGTCTATGGGCTGGTGGTGCTCGACCGGAGAGATGCCATTCTGGCCTTGCTGCGGGGAAAAACCATCGTGCCACTGCAGAAAACGCATTCGGAAGTGCCGGGAAAGTTTCGTGCAGGCGGTCAATCGGCTGCTCGCTTCAGTCGCATCCGTGAAGGCGCCTACAAAGACCATTTCAAGAAAATTGCCGATTACATGAAAAACCAGTTCCTGCCCTTAGGCAATAACCTGAAAGGCATCATCATCGGCGGGCCGGGAACGACCGTCAATGACTTCTTGCAGCATGATTACATCACCGGCGACCTGAAAAAGAAAATCATCGGCACCAAGGATCTCTCCTACACCGAAGAGGTTGGCCTGCAGGAATTATTGGACAAATCTCAAGACTTGCTGGCTGAGGAAGAGATTGCCCTGGAAAAGAAAGTGATGGAGCAGTTCTTCAAGCAGATGCTGGAGAACATGAAAAAAGTGACCTATGGGGAGAAGGAAACACTGAAAGCGTTAGAGATGAATGCGGTGGGCACCTTGCTCTTGTCCGAAAGCCTGCCGGAAGACAAGATTTTTGAGTTGGAGGAGAAAGCTCAGGCGGGCGGGGCTATCGTCAAAATCATTTCGACGGAAACAAGGGAAGGCGTGCAGCTTCGTGATTTGGGCGGGATTGCCGCGATGTTAAGGTATGAGATGGAATGAAATGAATCTTTCTGCGTCCACTGGGAAAAAGGAAAAAGAAGTGAACAGCATTAAAATATTAATCAACGTATTTCTAGGACGAGCTGGTCAAGCTAACATTTTAATCATGGATGCGGAAGAAACGATTTCCCGGCGCCATGCCAGCATCTATGCTGTGGACGCGTGCGTCTATATCCGTGATTTAGCCAGCAGCAATGGAACCTATGTCAATGAAGTGAAGTTAAACGCTCCTCAACAACTGTTCTACAAGGATTCTATCCGCTTGGGCGAATGCCGGCCGATCCGCGTTCAACATCACTGAGTACGTGGAAAGCTGGCGGGCCGCGAGCCTCGTGCTTTTCCTAATGAGTTTATCGCCCAAATCAGGCTTGTTTACTCGAAGAAAAGCACCTTGATAATCCTCATGAACGAAAGCAGTTCTCGGCTCGCATATTGGCCAAGCCAGCTTTCCTTATACATCCCTGAATAATCTTTTTAAAGGTACGGTGTTCTGTCGAGAACATGAACCTTATCCACGAATCTCATTCCCGCCTGTTCCCCTCCAAACCATTCCCCTACCAAACTCATGTGGAATACAACCGCCGCCTCAGCGATTTCAATGCCAACATCCGGCTGCGGGGAAATACAATCTATCTCCATCTTAATCTGCAGTGGAAAGATATTGATGAGGAAATTAAGATTGGGTTAATTCAAAGCCTGCTGCTCAGATTGTTCAAAGAGAGGAGAACCACTTCCAACATTCAATTGTATAATAATTTCATCAAGAACATTCCCATTTTGACTCCCAAAACTAAATCCGACCCAATCCTGGAGCAATCCTTTCAGCGGGTCAATGAACGATTCTTTGATTACCAGATGGAACGGCCTAACTTACAATGGGGGAAAGCTTCTTTTCGCCAATTAGCGCACTACAATTTCCATGATGACAATGTGACGGTCTCTTCCCTTTTCCAAGATGTGCCTCTCGAAGTAATAGATTACCTGATGTACCACGAATTGCTGCATAAATTCTATAAGTTTGAGCATCGGAATGGAAGAAGTGCTTATCATACCAGAGAATTCAAGGAAGCAGAGCAACGCTATCCGAATCAAAAAGGGACCGAACGGCAGCTGAATTTGATCGTGCAGAAGAAGTGCAGGAAGAGTTTTTGGCGTTTATGGTGACGCAATCTTTAAAAACCACCCCTTGTTTTAGCTTTTCCATGCCGAAAAAGAGATATTTAAGCCTGAATGCGATGGATAAGATCCTGAGGGAAGGCGGCGCTCCCCGCGTTTCCGACAAGGCCAAGGAAGCGTTGGCTGACGTGTTGCAGGAGAAAGGCATTGAACTGAGCCGGGAAGCAACCAGATTTGCGGAACACGCTGGCAGAAGGACGGTTATTGACAAAGACGTTCAGTTAGCCGTGAAAGAATGGGGTGGGTAAGCATGACCGAAATGTATGAAAAGAAGCTGGTGACGGTAGGCACATTAAAGAAGGGAGATACCATTATCATTGATGATGCGCCTTGTAAGGTTACCGATCTGGCTACCTCTCGTCCGGGAAAGCACGGCCATGCCAAAGTCAACTTAATGGCGGTAGGCATCCTGGATGGAAAGAAACGCAACCTGGTCCTGCCTGGGCACGATAAGATCGAAGCGCCGATCATCGAGAAGAAATCAGCACAGATTCTCTCCATTTCAGGAAATAAAGCCAACGTGATGAACACGGAAACGTACGAAACCTTTGAGATGGACATTCCTGAAGAATTGCAGGGGCAGGTGCAGGAAGGCTCGGAAGTATTATATTGGCAGATCATGGGGATGAAGGTGATGAAACAGGTGAAATAAGCTGAAAAGTAAAGAAAAGTGATGAAGCATGGTAAAAAATGATGAAGGCACGGCACGGCTGTTGAAGAATATTTTTGTCTGCCGCGGCTGCAAGGCTAAGATCCGGGCGCCCAGCCTGAAAGTTTCTCAGGGGAAGGTGAAATGCCGAAGTTGCAAGTCAAGATTCTTACGCCCGAAGAGAAGGAAGTAAATCTACTACAGGGTAACTGATTAATCATTTGTGTCTTTCAGTATAAGCGGTCTTTTCTGATTTTTCTCGATTATTTTTTCCAGTGCGTAGGAAAGCAGTAAAGAAAGATCTTTGCTGATTTTCTGGACACCGCTGTTGATAAAGTATTTTCTCTTTATTTTTGGATATAGTTCCGAGAAAGCCATCAGCCCCGTGAACTACTTCGGCATTTCACCTTCCCCCACTTCCACAACCCTTTTAAAACCGCTTTTTCCCCACATTAAGAATGCTTTCCCCGCTCGAATTCAGGCGCCAACTGGTGCATATCCTGGTGGGCTTGATAACTGTCATACTGATTTACTTTGACCTGTTAAGCCCCTGGGCGATTTTCCTGCTGATCATTGCCGGGTTGCTGCTCAGCTTCATTGCCAAACGGGTCGATATTCCCCTCATCAGTTTCTTCCTCGACCATTTAGAGCGCGAGGAGCAGAAAAAGACTTTTCCCGGGAAGGGAACGATTTTCTTTTTCATTGGCGTCCTGCTGGTGCTGAAATTATTTGACCGCGATATTGCGCTGGCGGCGATTATGGTTCTCACTTTAGGTGATTCGATCAGCCATCTGTTTGGCGCGCAGTTCGGCCTGACCAGAAACCTGTTCAATGGCAAAAGCCGGAAATTGTTAGAGGGGACACTGATGGGCACGGTGACGGGATTTCTGGGTGCCTTGCTGTTCGTTCCTTATCTGGAAGCTATTTTAGGGAGTGCCGCCGCCATGGTAGCAGAAGTGGTCAAGATTGATTTTAATGAGCATACGCTGGATGACAATCTGATCGTGCCGCTGGTGGCCGGAACGGTGATGATGCTGGTGAGGAATTTGCTAGGTGTATAAAGTCCGGATGGAAAAGGGGAGTGATACCTAATTCAGAATCAGCAGTTGTTGTACCAGCTACTACACCACTTTATAATCGTCGGGCACTCTGCTTCACCATGGCAGATGATGCTCTGGCACGGGCAAAAACCGTGCTTGACCGGCTGACTTCCATCCAGCAGCAGCTTCAGCAGCAGGAACGGCAGAAAACAGAGCTCGAGGAACAGGGACGCACCTGGCATTTTTATCGTCATCGGTTGGAAGGGATGTTTAAAGAGACGAACGTGCTGCAGTATGCCATTGCCGATTTTCAGAAAGACCGCTCACTTTCCCAGTTCTATCCGGAGTTTTCCCAGCTGATCCCGGAATATCAACAGACTAAGGAAGCCCTTTCTGCGCTGGAGAAACGCTGCACTGAAATTATTGGGGTACATGATGAACAGCTACGGAACCAAGCCGATGCTGTTTCTCAGGCGCTGATCAATTTGCGGGAAGAAGAACAGCAAGCTGCCCGGGACGTCGAAACGATGCTGGTGGAGTGTGCTCCTGACCAAGAACTGCTTGTTCAGTTGTATGACTATGCCCGCAGTCAAGGAGGAATGAAAGGAACAGAGTTGGCCCGTTCTCCTTCTCTGTTTATCCATCGGGCCGTCTGCACGGCCTATGCCCAGGCTCACCAGCCGGGGGAAGTGCTCTTTGAATCAGCAAAGCCGATCGAACGCTTAGTTGTCATTCAAACACTGGAAAATATTTTTCAGCAGTATACGGCCGGGAGGCAACAGAAAACGATCTCAGCACTGCTGTTATCCTGGCAGGAGCCTGATCAAGGGCACGAGAATTTTCAGGAAAATCTGCCGGGAAATCCTCAGGGAGATCTGCAGCGGCTGGTTCTTCATCACGGCACCTATGTCCTGCTTGCTCCCAGCACTGCTTTATATAAAGGAACGAGCGAATGTGCACCTGAACCTTTGGTCCAAGGGCACTCTTTTTACACGCAGGAAATAATCAGAAAGGCGGGAAAGGGAGAGGAAGGGCCGGCAACGCATTTGACCAAATTATTGTTATTCAGCGATAAAAAAAGAACGGATGACGGGGAACGATTTAGTCCTACGTATTTGCTGGCTGAAGACCTTTCCAAGGATGCTTTTCTACTGGCCTTTCGCGGTGAACTGGCTTCCCAGCAACGCCAGCATTCCCTCCAGAATGAAGTACAATACCTTTCCCAATTTGAACCGGAGAATGATTGAGGTAGAATCACGGGATCAGTTTATTATTTTCCACCACCGTAATCCTTTTAAAGCAGCGATAAATACTATGCTCTATGCCCAAACGAGGACTGCCCACGCCGGCTAAAGTAAAGAAAAAAAAAGGGAAAGAGGAAGAGGAGAAAGAAGAGCAGGTAGAACTTTATCCCGACGAAGAGCAGGGCATCCTGCCGGAAGAGACTGCCGATGAAAAGAGGGCAAAAATGAAAGTAGGTGAGGAAGATGAAGACATTTATTCTGAGGAAGGCCGTGAGGCGGAAGTAGAAGAAGATGAAATCCAGCCGTGGGAAGAAGGCTTTGCCGAGGGTGCTTCTGGTACAGGCCAGTTGGGTAAGGATGCCTTAACCGGTGAGCCCCTGCTGGATGTGGAAGACGTGATTGAAGAAGAAATAGACGGAAAGCGCTATCGCTTTGCCAGCAGGGAAAATGCCCGCAAGTTTAGAGCGAAGAAACTGAAGGAAAAGTTGAAGCATCAGGAAGAGTGATTACCGGAGCCAGTGCGTCGCGGGGGGTTGGTTGCTCGCAAGCAACGAACGAACGTAGCGAAGCGGAGTGACTCTCCCTCATCCTACAACCCTTTCTTCCTTACTGCTCTCGTCTCATACGCTTTATCATAGGTCTTGAACCGCTTCTCCAGCGCATTCTGGGCATTGTCAAAGGTCTTATGGAGAGCCGTCTCAATGTCCCAGTCGTCCTGGGCAACAGTCAAAGCTTTCCCGGGATACTCAAGGCGCAGATGCACAGAAAATTTATGCTGTTTTGCACCTTCCTGTTGGCCGCTTTTACCTTCCCCCTTACCGCTCCTCTTTTCTATCCTCTTTTCTTCTTTCCCTTTTTTCCTCCCTTTTTCTCCGGCCCGGGCATATTCCTTCAGGTGGACGACTAAAGTAAATTCATTCTTAATCTTGTGCTGTAATTTCAGGGCTTCATTGGAAGTGATCTTCTGCAGGTGAGCTTTCTGGGCAGGATCGAGATCCAAATCGTTCAATCCCACAAATTTGATGTTGAAATTGGCCGGAATCTGCAGGCTGCCGATTCTCCGTAGGATATTTTTCACCGTCAGCAGGCCCACCACTTCATCGCCTTTCATCACGACGAGGTCATGCACTTTATTCCTGCTCATCAGCTCGATGGCATCCCGCAGCAGCGCCCCCTCCCTGCTCGTCAGCAGGTTCTCATTAGTGCTGAAGGAGCTGACGGGAAGCTGGGCGATGGAAGAAATTTCCGCTTCCGCCCCTTTGCTCCTCACGGCCTTGTTGAATTTGACCGAGAAATCACGTTTTGGCGTCCAGCTCAGGTATTTTCGCAGTATATCCTTATAGCTGAGAATGCCGAACAACGCCCCCTGATCATAGATAGGAAGGTGGTCAATGCGTTCTTTATACAGCACATCCAGGGCAGCTGCAACCGGCTCATCCTTGCCTAATTTTGTCGGCTTGACTAACCTGACATCACCTGCAACTAATCTTTTCAATTCCGCGGACAGGAGTGCCTGCCGGGCCAGATCCAACCCGTCCACCACGCCAATGATCTGCTTATTTCGTTCCACCGGCAGAACGTCCAGGTTGCTCTGGAACATCAGGTAAGCACTTTCAATCAGATCGGCAGCCTCATTCAGGAGGGGCGTCTTCTGGACATAGTTCCTGATTTTGGTTTCGGAAGGGTCAAGGCGGGCACGCAGCAGCGGTTTCTTTTCCACCAGGCCAAGATACTTGTTCTTGCGGAAGACTAAAGCAACGTGCTTTTCATAATGCTTAAGCTTGCCAATCATCTCGGCGATCGTTGCGTCCTCGTCAACAACGACGAAGTCCTGTTTGATGAGGGGTTGGATGTCCATGGTCAGCTCTTTTTGCAGTTATTCTTTTCCCTATTTTTATCCTTTTCAGCGATACTAAAAGGGTACTTCTATTTAAAGCATCCTTTCCATTTAAAACTTTTCTCGAAATTGATCTTACTAGTCTTTCACTCCACCTCTTCCAGCTGCTGCAAGGCTTCATCAAGGTAATCGGGATGCTGCTGAAGCAGCTCTTGATCTGACTGTAAAGTTGGTGGCAGAGCTGGCGGGGAAATGGTTGGGGAAGGTGGAGGTAGTACTTCAGACGTACAGGCGATCAGAAGCAAACTGAGGATCATCACGGCCATACCCTTTACCGCTATTTTCATCTTACCTGCCCACCTCAGCCAGTTTAACTTTCCTTAGCAACTCTAACCAGTACTGCCGCGCCTGCAATAACACTTCCCGCCGTTCCTGCTTGCTGGCAGCGTTGTTAAACGCCAGCTTGCTTTCCTCAATCTTCACCACAAAGTCAGTGACATCCTGCGGCGTTAATTTCCCTTCTTCCTCCAATTTTTCAGCTTCCTCTTCCAGGTTATACAGATGCAACTTGATTAGGGAATAGGCTTTCCGTTTTACCTGAGCCAGACATTCACTATCACTTTTACAGGCCGCCTTGGCTGCCGGAACAGCGGTAATGCCAACTTTCCCCTGCAGGCAGGAGAAGCGGGCTATCCCATTAGGCAATTTCCAGCAGGGCTGCACGGCTCGATAGAGCTTGATGCAGGCATCCTGATCTTTCCAGCTGCGGCATTCTTCCGGGAAGAAATTCTCATATTCATCCTTCTGCTCGGCCCGGAGGGACAGGCGGCAGTTCACCCGGTCTTTAATGCCCAGATACCCGCCGCACTTCAATTTCTGGCCATTCTGTTCCAGCGGACTATTTTCCCCATGTTCCCCATTTTCCCCACCCCCGACACAATCAATCTTGGAATATTTATAGTATTTTCCCACGCAGCGCGGCAGGGATAGCTGTAACGTTTGCACATCCATTCCCACCGGCACTTCCAGCGCATAGGATGTTACCCCTTGCTGTCCTCCATTCAGCCCTCTTTCCGGCCCTCCTTTCAGGGCAATTTTTAGGCTTTTCAATTCTGCTGAAACGCCTTGTTGCTCATGGGTAAGTATCTGGCTCGTGCCAGGAAGGGAGAACTGGACTTTCAGATCGGCAACTTCGCCATTATCCAGCGTAAACTCTGCCTGTACCCCTTTTGCCGTTTTCGTGCAGGATTGCACCGACAAATCCACTAATTTACAGCTGAATTTCAGTCCGGGACAGGTAAACGTTTTATCGCCATTCTTCGGGTCGCGCAGGGTATAGGTTTCAGCGTCATTCATCACCGCTTCATCCGTTGTAAACGTGATGCTGTCCCACGTTCCTTCCACCGTGATTTTACTCCCATCCGCTTTCTCCAGTACTACGGGCTTGATTGCCGGATTCTGCTGGAACGTCAGCAAGCCGCGTTCATCACACCGTATGTTCTGTAAAGTAGCTCCACCTCCCCCACCGCCGCCAGAGCCACCACCTCCGCCGCCTCCACCCCCGCCACCACCTCCAGCGGCAGAGACGAGACTAAAGAGGAGACTAACGCAAAGTATAGTAAAGAGCAGATAGAATAATGGCCCCCTGACCACAGGGAATAGTGCCTTCTTATTCATACTCATCCCTTCCGGTAAAACAGCCAAGTATTTAAAAATTCCGGAGGGCCGCCTTATGAAATTGAGAACGGAAAGCGATAAAGGCCGCGGCACTTAAAGAATAACCAGCCAGGTAGGATATATCGGTAATCATGCCTATCGTCCCATAGGATGCCGCCGCTAATGCTGAGCCAAAGAACAGATCTCCCAGCAGGATAGCGCAACTGGCCAGGAAGAAGAGCTGTAACGGCCTGCTCCAGTTCCCTAGCCGTGAGCGGAAGAGGATGACACTGCTGGCAAAGGTGACGATGAGCGCACTCATAATGGGGTAAAAGCGGGCGAAAAATGTCCCACTGGGCACGAGTATTAAGACTAATGCCACCAGCACAACTCCCACTCCGGCCATTATCCCTAGCGTGCCTATTTCTCCGCTTTGCCGGAAGAGAGCAATGGTGAGGGCAATAAAGGAAACCAGAATCAAGAGCGCTCCCCCTGACCAATAGACGTCCTGAATCCCAATCGATGATTGGTCTTTGAACACCACTCTCATCAAAGATAATGCCACTTCTCCTAACGCATAGAGAATGTATCCCGTGACGAGGAAAAAGGAAATAAAATATTGAGTATCTTCAAACAGCTCTTTAAGCCTGTTGCGAAAGAAACTTTCCAGGAGGATTATCCCGGCCAGGGCCGCGACGCCCGCGGCAAGAGCTATAATCATAAGCATCGTGCTACTGAAATTTTCTACCACCATCAGCAAAGGAAAAACAAAGGGATATATAAATTTTGGGGTAAAGTATATAAGGAAAGCTGCTCTGGGAAATTGCTGGCAGGCCGGAAGCTCGGCGGAAAACCAGCTGGAATAACCGCAGCAACAGTGCTGTGTATACCAAAGGTTTCCAGTAGGAAACCTCAAAGGCGCACCTTTGTTGGTTTTCCGTTCCAACGACGACAGGGTGCAAGCAATCGTGCAGCCGAGCTTCCCTGTTGGCCAAGCCAGCAATTTCCCAGCTTTCCTTATACGGTAAAGTATATATAAGGGATTCTCTTCCCTCTGCTCAAAAGAGGCACACCATGGTCATGCGGGAGCAGGATAAGCATTTTCTCTGGTCGTTATATATTGCTACTGCTATTATTTTTACCTGGAAAGGACTGTGGACCGGCGTGTACGAGATACCTTACGTGGACGATCCATTCATCTGGCTGTTTGTCGGCTTCACGATGCTGACGCTGTCGGGAGTGATCTTTCGTGAATTTGATCCTCTGGGGGGATTGGAAAAGGCAGCGAATGCGATGATACAGTTTGTCCATGCTCATCCACAGAAGCAGGAATTTACGGTCATTTACCGCGACCAGGCACAGAAAAAGAATATTGCCGTCGGTGGAGAAAAGCTGAAGGCGATTGAGAAGGGCACACTGGTTATCCGGGGACAGCAGGAAGAGATTTTCATCCCCATTCACCGTGTCACGGAAATACTGTACCAGGGAAAACGCTACTGGAGGTTCTAGGATGGTCAATAAAGAAAAGCTAAAACAGTATTTCTGGTATCTGTTTGGAATTATCGGTGTGGTCTTTTTCTGGATAGGGGTCTGGGATGGTATCGGAAATGTCGGAATACTGAAGAATCCTTTGGTAAGTGTGGCTATTGGTATCACCATGCTGATTTCATCGCGAATTATTTTCAAGGAAACCGATCCGGAGAAGGAATGGCTGGAAGCAGCTCACAAAACTTTCCGGGAAGTGCATCAGCACCCGCAAAAAGAGCAGTTCCACATCAAGTATCATGATAAAATCAAGCAGGCTCACGTCTTGGCGGGAGCCGACAAATTGCATAAGATTGAAAAAGGCTTCCTGATTTTCCTGCAGGAAGGACGGGAGATTTTCGTTCCCTTTCATCGGGTAGCGGAAATACTCTATCGCGGGCAGCTGCATAAGCGGCTGAAAGCACCGGAAGAGATGGAAAAATGAGGTTGAACGCAAATGACCAGACTCAGTAAGAATATTCTTTTTGATAAAAGAGCAATCACGCCACTAATGATTACCATGCTACTGGTTTCCTTTGCCGTGGCCGTCGGCAGCGGCGTGATGAAATTTGGCCGGGCGCAGGTGGAAGAGAGAGCAGAATGTGCGATTGAAATCAAGATGAACCTGGCCAGCATTTCCGGACAGGAACAGCTCTGTTATAATGCCGCAGCCAAGCGCCTGTCCTTTACGGCAGAGAATGGCATCAATATCAATATTGACGGCCTGATTGTGAGCGTGATTGGGGCACAGAAAGCAGAAACCTTTGAGTTGAACGAGGCCACGATGACCAAAGCCGGAAGTTATGTTGGCAACTTGCCTTATGATCTCGCTACCTCCGGGCAAATCCGGCAGGTGAAGCTCACGCCGAAAATTTCCGGCACGGAGGGAGAACTGATTTGCGCCGAGCAGGCCTTAACCGTCGAAAAAGTACCGGCATGTTGACCATGAATAAAGCTCTTCTCCGGCCACTCGGTGCGGTTATTTATCGGCAGCCCCTGCTGCTGCTTTTTCCTTTGTTCTCTGCCCTGATCCTTATTGGCGTGTTTATGAGCGTAATCCCGGCCGAAGTTTCTCCCGCTCCACCAGGTTTGGAGACGATTAAAGAACTAGGCAACACCATGGAAAAACTTGCTGCCGGCGGGCTGTTATTTATTTATTATCTGGTAGCGTACGGTGTGGTTCTCCTCAGCAACGCCGGTCTGGTAGCCAGTTCCTTCCCGGCCCTGCAGGGAAAACAATGTTCTCTCCGGTCAGGGTTCAATGCTCTCTATCATCAGGGCAGCAAAATTATCCGCTGGGCGTTAATCTCCGCTACCATGGGCATTGTCCTGCGTTACCTGGGAAGCAAATCGAAGGAAATCAGCCGCTTTCTCTTCCCCTCCGGCGAAGGCCGGGCCTGGAACGTTCTTTCCTTCTTTCTCCTTCCGGCGATCGTGCTGGAGCAGAAGGATATTCATCAAGCCCTGCACCGCTCTAAAGAGTTGTTACGGAGGACCTGGAAGCAGCCGGTCCTGCCAACGTATCTTTTTGGCGGCTATGGCGTGACGCTGGTCAGCTTAGGAGTACTGTTCTTTTTCTATGGTTTGCTCTTTGATTCATCGCTCTGGAAGGAAATTGCCATTATCTGGATCGTTCTGGCCGGAATTTTTCTTTCCACCCTGGGGACGATAGCAAAAACGGCATTATATGTCTATAGTTCGACCGGGAACGTGCCGAAAGGATTTTCCGAAGCGGAATTGAAGCGGGCCTTCCTGAATGGGAATGATGACCAGAACGAAGGGAAAGTATGTGAAAGCAGCTTCGTCGTGAGGGGTAGGGGGAGGTCTAAACATGGCTAAAGTGCTGGTTGCTTCCCAATTACCTGAAGAAAAAATCAAGAATGTCCGTTTTCTCTACATCGTGATTGATTCTGATTTACAGCTCCATTACGAATTCAACAACCA
>JAHFSD010000024.1 GCA_023265925.1 archaeon | reverse complement strand
TTAAAGAACAAGGAGTGGTAAAAGTGCTTTCTACATCTGAACTCTTGCAGATCCTGTCCTGATGTTTAGTCGTCATTTGTTGATCCTATTTTTTCGGCGCCGACGGGACTACCCCGCGAGACGCCCAGTTGACGACGTAGTACCAGTAGAAGTAGCTACGACCCACAGGCCACGCTATTTTGTCCGGAGGTAAATATAACTGTACTCTTTTTTCACCTTCCCGCATTTCCTGTGGCAAATCGGCAAATGGGCGGCCGTACAGGAAATGGACGAAGTCGTTGCCAAACAAGTTTAAATCAAGCCATTGCTGGGACGCTTTCCCGACAATATCAAAGTCCTGCTGGCCAGCATAATTGAATTTTCTGTAGCCCCTAATAGCACAAGCAAAAACTTCTTAAACTAGGGGAATATCCTCCATTTCGTGGCAAAACCGCGAGAGACTATCCTGGTATTGAGTGCCCACTCTGATGACTTTGTGCTCGGGGCCGGAGGCACTATTGCCCAATACGCCCGGGAAGGGAAGCGCGTGCGGGCTATTGTCTTTTCCTATGGGGAGAAGTCCCATCCCTGGATGAAGGGGCAGGTCATCAAAAAAATACGGGCGCGGGAGACACTGGAGGCCGGCAAGATCCTGAACTGCGCCGTCACCTTCTTCGACTTGCGGGAAGGGCACTACCTTCAGGAATACAAAGAGAAGAAAGTTTATCGGGAATTGCTGCAGTTGGTACAACGGCAGGCACCCACGAAAATCTTTACCCACAGCAGTGAAGATCCGCATCCTGACCATCGGGCCGTGCACCAGATTACCCTGGAGCTCTATGATCACCTGAAGCCCAAACCAGAGGTTTACAGCTACTCCATCTGGAACCCGGTCTCGTTAAAGACGCAATTTCCGGCATTGTATGTCGATGTGTCGGCGACGTTTGCAATCAAATTGAAAGCACTTAAAAAGTTTCCCAGCCAACGGCTGCATCTTGCTTATCCTGTCTTCCTGCTGATGTACCGTGCCATTAAAGATGGCCTCAAAGCCGGCGGGCAACTGGGAGAGCATTTTTTCCGGATACGATGAAACCAAAATTATTGCTGGTAGCCGATACGTATTATCCTAAAGTAGATGGAACCTTAAAATTCATTGAGGAATTCCGCCAACGGGCCGGAAATGATTTTGAGCTCTCCTTTCTCGTTCCTGATTTGGGCGTGCATACCGGCCGAAACGTCACCTACCTTGAACCTTCGAGACTGGTTTTCTTAAGTGGTTATCCCAGCCTGAAATGGAGCTGGCAGAACTGGAAAAAACTCAAGACGGCTATCCGGGATGTGGACATCGTCTTTATCCAGGGTCCGGCGTTAATCAGCTATCTAAGCATGTATTATGGCCATAAATACCGCAAAAAGACCATTTTCTATCTCCACGTCCTGTCGTGGGAACTGCTGGCTACATTTTTTCCCCGCTTTTCCACCGGGCTCATCCATACCCTCATCAGGAAAATCTCCGTCATTCTCTACAACCGCTGTGACCTGATTCTCGTACCCTATCATGATCTTAGGCAGAACTTAGAAAAAGAAGGAGTGGCCTCACCGCTGAGAACTGCCCAGCTGGGAGTAGACATAAACATTTTCACTCCCTCTCACCACAAGAAAAAAAGCAAACGAAAAATGGGCATCGATGAAAACCGGCTGGTTATCGGCTACGTTGGCAGGATTTCCAATGAGAAAAATACGCTGATGCTGCTGGAGGCCTTCCAAAGATTAAAACAAGATGGAAAATCAAACCAGGACGCTTTTCTCCTGATGGTCGGCGATGGCCAGCCCCGGCTGGTCCGGAAATTTAAGAGAACCAAGGATTGCCGGGTAACCGGATTTGTGGATAATGTCCAAGACTACCTGAAGGCGATGGACATTTTTGTCATGCCCAGCCTGACCGAAACCACCTCCTTGGCAACGTTAGAAGCGATGGCCACGGGCTTACCGGTGATTGTCACCAAGGTAGGTTTCATGAGAAAGTACATTATCCCGAATCGCAACGGCCTATTTTGTCCCCGTAATAGCCCGGCGACACTGGCCGAAAAAATAGAACATCTGCTGAGAAATCCGAAATTCCGGGCCAGCCTGGGGAAGAAGGCACGTACGACCGTGGTGCATTCCTTCTCGTGGGAGCAGTCAATGAACAAGATTAAAAGAATTCTGCTTTCTTTAGCCTAAGTGTCTTTCTGTAGCCTAAGCTTCCTTCTTTAGCCGAGGTACTCCGAGGTACCAGGCCTAAAACATATACATCATAGACATAACCTTTAAAAGAGAACCGTAAAAATGCCCTGATTTATGGAAGAACTTGTGGCGAGCGAGGAAGAGAAGGGTGGAAGTGAACCTGCTGGGGAGGCCGAAGAGGAAGAAGAAGGCTTCATGGAAGGGTATAATGAAGAGGAAGAGATTGAGGAATGTGCGGAATGCGGCGTGGCCTTAAAGCCCGGCAAGCGGGTAGCCCGGGAAATTGAAGGAGAGGAGTACTTGTTCTGTTCCCAAGCCTGTGCCCTGGAGTTTGAAGAGACGCTGGCGCAGGGGGAGGAGTAGATAAGTCTTTGATAGTATTATTTAATTTTCCATCATCGAAAAGCTTATATCCTTCTTCTGCCACACCAGCCTAAAATCGGGTGATTTCCATGATTGAACAGCGGGAAGGAAAAGAAGCCAGAGTGAAAGAATTAAACATGCACCTTTCTCTGGCTTATCGCTACTGGCAGAAAGGCAAGCCCTCCATTGTTGCCTCAGAATTGATGACTTCTTCAAGTATTGCCAATTCGATGACGGATTACCTTACCGAGCGGGATAAAGTCGAGACGATTAAAGGATTTATCCAGACGGCACGGAAGGCCGCCGCTGATGGTGATGGCGATACTGTTACCGCCGAATTGTCCCGGGCTTTGGCGTTGTCGGAGAAGATGTTGAGGCTGATGAAGAGGTGAGAATATGGTAAAATATTTAAAATATGAGCATTGGTTTGAGGTTGATACAGAGACAATTGTAAGAGAAAGTTCTCATCCTGGCCATAAGTCAGAATTGGAGATTAAAACTGAGGAAGGGCTTATCCAATTAGACTTTGCCTCGGAAGAAGCGTTAGAACATTTTCACCAAGGATTCCGGGAATTTTACATTGGTGCAAAACAGCATTATGCCAGTCAAAAGAAGGTAGCGTAATAATCTCTAAGAACTCAACTGTATCTCCATCGGCAGGGAAAGTTTTACGTCTTTCAACCCTTTTGTCCGTTTCTTAAACCCATGGATGGCAATTCCCGCTACTTGGTTTGTTTTTGTATCGACCATTTCAAAAATGCCGTTGCCAAGGTTTTTAAAATAGCCTTCCGTAAAATCTCCTACCTGGAGCTCCAGAAAGTCTCCTTCCTCATCATAATATAAATGAAGTTTCCCTTTCATTTGTTTAATACCCCGCTCCTTTGGGCGACAGAGTTAGTCTTGCCCACAGCCGCCAACGGGGTATTAAACATTAAAAATACCCCACCGCTGGCGGTGGTTTGGGATTTTTATTTTACGATTTTATCCGTATAATAACTGGTGATGATAAAGACATCGTCATTTCTCCAACACTTTCTCCACCTTCCTCAAATTCCAGCAATTCAAGACATCTTTCTTCTCCAGCCATCCCCGACGGGCACAGAGCACGCCCAGCGGATAGAATTCCAGCCCTCCCGCGGCATGGGCATCAGTGCTTAGGGCAAACTGGCAGCCGGCCTGCAATCCGGCCTTGACTTTTAACCCATCTAAATCCATCCTCGGCGGCTGAGAATTGATTTCAAGAAAAACACCTCTCTGCCTGGCCACTTCAAACACTTTTTCCAAATTGAGGGCGAGCGGTTCCCGCACATTAAGCAGCCTTCCCGTCGGATGGCCTAAAATATTCACAGGATAATCCTCCAAAGCTTTACACACCCGTTTGGTCATCTCCGCTTCCGGCATTTTCTGAGAGACGTGGACGGAAGCAATCACCACATCCAACTCTTTCAGCTTTGCAGGAGATAAAGGAAGAGTGCCATCCTTCAGAATGTCAATTTCCACACCTGAAAATACGCGAATTCCCACTTTTTTCCTTATTTTCTCAACTTCCCGCAAATAACCAGGCAGCCGTTTCACATTCAGCGGATTGGTGATACCCATGTGACCAAAATGATCATTGAATGAGACAAATTTAAAGCCGATCTCTTCTGCTTTCCTGGCCATTTCCAATAAACTATTCTGCCCATCACTCCAGCTGCTGTGGTTGTGAAAGACACC
The DNA here is from genome assembly GCA_023265925.1 of archaeon. Lineage (GTDB taxonomy): Archaea > Nanobdellota > Nanobdellia > Woesearchaeales > GW2011-AR9 > JAHFRS01. The sequence goes on along the minus strand of JAHFSD010000024.1, from coordinate 14,867 downwards.
GTTGATGTCTTTGACCGTCACCAATTTTGGCAATCGCTGCCGTTGAGCGGCCTGAATCTCCCCGGTATTTTCCCGCAATTCTGGCTCAAGATACTGTAAACCCAACTTACCATAGATTTCCTGCTCCGTCCGTCCGGCAACCAATTTTTTTCCTTTCAGCCGGAACAGGCCGTATTCACTTAACGTGTAGCCCTTGCTTAATGCCAATTTGCGCAATTCGATGTTATGCTCTTTGCTGCCAATGAAATAATTCAACGCCGAACCCCATTCTTTCTCCCTGAGAACGCGGAAATCAATCTGCAGGCCGTTGCTCAGCACAACAGAACTTCGGGTAGTGCCTTTGGCCAGAACTTTGCTCACATCGGGCATGGTGGTAAAAGCGTACATTACCTTCTCGGGCTGTTGGGAAATAACCAGAAAGTCGAGATCGCCTACCGTCTCCTTCCCCCGGCGGAAGGAGCCGGCAATTTCAATCTTCTGCACAAAAGGATACTGCTGAAAGCGCTTGAGCATCTCGTTCACAATCGGCAGAACTTGGGCATAGAGAAACCGTTTCGGCCTGGTTTTCAGCAGCTCAATCCCCTGCAACAGATTTCTAGCGGTTTCTTCTCCGAATCCGGGTAGATTCTGGAGTTTACCCTGCTTAATGACCCTCTCTAAATCACGGGCATCCTGTACTCCCAATTTCTGGTAGAGAACTTTCATCTTCTTCGGCCCCAGGCCGGGAATGCCGTTCAGCTCTTCAAAATTGATTTTGATTTCCTTCTTTAGTTTCTCATAGTACTGCAGCTTCCCGGTCTTGATGATTTCCCCGATTTTTTCAGCGATGCTCCCCCCCACGCCGGGAATTTCCTGCAGTTTGTCCTGCTGCTGCCGCTCTTCAATGTCTTCCGTCAATCCTTCAATCGCCAGCGCGGCCCGGCGATAGGCCTGCGGCTTGAACGGCACTTCCTGTAATTCCAGAATGTCGGCAATATTGTGCAGGATTTTAGCGATCAGCAGATTTTTCATGGGTCACGTCCTTTGTGGTGATTGAGCGCCGGGCCGGGGACTCTCAACTCTAAGCCGAGAGTTTTGAACCCCGAAGACCTTGAGAGTCTCTCCGTCTCTTTACGACAGAGTCCAACCGAACTCTGTATGTTCTTCAGCGGAGTGCGTCTACCTAGTTCCGCCAACCCGGCTTCGCTTTCACCAAAAAGTTTATATATTAGTCTGTCTATAATAGCTTTTGAAGACTTGAGAGTCAAAGCGTTTACCGGGTTCCGTGAACCCGTTTTTTTTATTTTTATCTTACTGAATACGGTAGTGATTTTTAGCTTTTTCATACCAGCCTCTTTTAGGCGGCGAAAAGATTATAAGTTTATAAAAATATGGCCTCGAAATGATTACCGGGAGAATTTACTCTTATCGCCTCTTCAAAAATGCGGTGAAAAAAGTAGAAGCAATTAGCAGGAAACCTCTTTTCCCTCTTCATCATAAATCCTGATCACATTGACCGGGCAGTTGCGGGCAGCTTCTTTATTTACTTCCAGATCTTTTTCATCAATCTTCAGTTCCCAGACGTCGTGGCCTTTGGTCTTGCTGCCCACCAACACGGCTTTGTCATCCTCGCGGTTCATCACCCAGAATTTATCGGCCAGCAGGGCACAGGAGCTGACCCCAATGCAGTTTTTCCGGTCGTAGATGATTTTGTAAGTGGGCATGGTACTAAAATCGAGAGGCACCATTTAAACTTTATGGAAGCTTAAGCGTTAGAGAATCGCTTCAATTCTTCCGGTAGGGAGAAACTTTCTGATTTCATCGAAACATCCGCTCATTGAGATCATCCAGCTGTTTTGCCGTTAATTTATATTTAGGTTTAAGGTGAGTAGTCTCCCGAAAAACCTCTTCTAAGTCTTCACCAACGGCCCTGATAATGATTTTATCTTCTTCTACTTCTACGTCTACTTTACTACCAATATCGAGCCCCAAGAGTTCACGCATATCCGCTGGGATAGTTATTTGTTGACCTTTACTCACTGTTACAATCATATTCATTCACCATTGACCATGAATAATGTTTAATTTATAAATGCTTCGCCATAAAATGATGGGCGGTAAGTTAGGCCAAAGTGAGTTATAAAAAAATAGTATTTGTTTAGCTCTCTAAGGTGAAGCGTTACCGTCTTCTCGCCTCTCGATGCTTTCATCGAAGGCGCTGCGTCCCCGGATGGGGCAACCCCCCGCGACGCGCTGGCTCCGGTTAATCGAAGAGGCTCGACCTGAGGACGGTAACGCTTCAACGAGCTAAACAAATACAAAAAATATATATTAAAACGCCCCCATAATCTTTAAAAACACCTGCCAAATACATCCCGTCATGCCACTCAACTGGAAAAACATCGAAGTGAAATGGCAGCAAGCCTGGTCAAAGGCCGGCCTGGGAAAAGCTGCCGTCAACAAAAAGAAAGAAAAATTCTTCATGATCTTTGCCTATCCGGGCATTTCCGGCTACCTGCATGTCGGCCATATGAGAGGCTTCAGCTACACCGATGCCATCTGCCGCTATGAACGGATGCAGGGCAAGGAAGTGCTCTTTCCCGTGGGCACGCATGCCTCCGGCAACCAGGCTATTGCCTTCGCCCAGAAAGTGCAGAAGCGTGATCCTGACTGGCTGGAATACCTTAAGAATAACGGCTGCCCGGAAAAGAAAATTATGCAGTTAACTGACGCCCGGAAAGTTGTGGAATACTTCAATGACGTCTACCTGCACGATTACTGGAAAAAGTTTGGCTTCCTCTGCGACTGGGAGCGGTTTACCTGCACGATCTTTCCCGATTATGAAAAATTCATCCAGTGGCAATTCAAAAAGCTGCAACAGAAAAACCTGTTGGTGCAGAAGCCCTACTTTGCCACGGCCTGCGTGCACTGCGGTCCGGTAGCCGTTGATCCCAGCGAAACGGACATCTCTAAGGGCGGCAACGCCGAGAAAGTGGAATATACGCTGCTAAAATTTAAAATTGGCAATGGCAAACTGAACAATGACAAGCTAAACAATGATTATCTGGTGGCGGCCACTCTCCGCCCGGAAACGATCTACGGGCAGACTAATTTGTGGATCAATCCGGCAGGAAAATATGTTCGTGTGGAAATAAATGGCACAAAGGGAGCGAAGGGTGAAACCTGGATCCTGAGCCAGGAGGCAGCGGAAAAATTAAGTTTTCAGAAAGATAACGTGGTTGTCAGGGAAAATGTTGAGGCGAGAACGCTCTTGGGAAAAACAGTTCTCGCTCCCGGCATCGAGAGAGAGCTCATCATCCTTCCTTCCTCATTCTGCGACCCTAAAATCGGTTCTGGCATCGTTACCAGCGTGCCCAGCGATGCGCCCTATGATTACGTCGCGCTGCAAGCACTGCAGGAGGATGAACAGGAATGTAAAAAATACGGGTTAAATTATCAGGAGATCAGAAAAATCGCGTTGATTCCCATCATCAAATCGGAAGGCTATGGCGACTATCCAGCTAAAGAAATCGTCGAGAAACTACAGATCACCGTCCAGGATGATCCTCGCCTGGAAGAAGCGACTAAGGACGTGTATAAAGCGGGCTATCATACCGGCATAATGCGCGAGAACTGTGGGAAATATGCTGGCCGAAAAGTGGAAGAAGCCAAGGAATTGGTGAAAGCGGAATTGTTGGAGCAGGGAAAAGTAGATATCGTTCATGACCTGAGTGAAGAAGTCTTGTGCCGCTGCGGGGGAAAAGTCCTGATCAAACGCCTGGACGACCAGTGGTTCATCCGCTACTCTGACCCGGAATTGACCGAACGCAGCAAGGAGCAGGCCCGGGAAATGATGGTCTATCCCGAAGAATATTACCAAAGCCTTCCTTCCGTCTTAGACTGGTTCCGTGACCGCGCCTGTGCCCGGTTAGGCAACTGGCTAGGCAGCAGGCTGCCCTTTGACCCGCACTGGATCGTCGAGCCGATCAGTGATTCAACACTCTATCCAGCTTATTATATCATCTCCAAATTTATCAACAACAAACAGTTGAAAGTGGAAGACCTGACCGAAGAATTCTTTGACTACGTTTTCCTGGGCAAAGGAAAAGGCAAGGAGGGAACAGAACAGTGGAAAGAAATCAAGGACGAATTTGATTATTTCTATCCTCTGGACCTCAATCTCGGCGGAAAGGAGCACAAAACTGTCCATTTCCCGGTCTTCATCATGAACCACGTGGCGATCCTGCCGGAAGAGAAGTGGCCCCGCGGCATCTTTGTCAACTGGTGGGTGACTGGCAAAGGAACAAAGATCTCCAAAAGCAAGGGAGGAGCAGAACCGATCCCGCAGGCTATTGAGAAATATGGCGTGGACGCCATGCGTTTATACTATGCCCACATTGGCAGCCCGCATGTGGACGTGCTCTGGGAAGAAGAAGTTGTCCTGAATTACCGCAAGGCGCTGGAACGGATCTATGCCGTCACTGAGGAACTGGCCACGCTGAGCCGGAAAGGAAAAAGGACGACTCTTGACCATTGGCTCCTTTCCCGATTGCAGCAGCAGCTGCGGGCGATTCAGGCGGCAATGAAAGGCTATAATCTGCGGGAACTTGCTTCAATGGTGTACTTTACCATCTACGACGACATTCGGTGGTATCTCCGCCGGGGCGGAAATACCAAAGCTGTCGCCGCCGAATTCCTGGAAACCTGGTGCCTGCTGATGAATCCCCTTACGCCTCATCTCAGCGAGGAACTGAATCCTCAACGTGCCCTCGTGTCAGCCTCCAGCTGGCCGCAGGTGGAAGATGAAAAAATTAATTTGCGTGCTGAAGCCGGAGAAGAGTTAGTAAAAGACACCATCGAAAGCCTGCGGAAAGTGTTAAAATTAGCTAATATTGAGAAGCCGTCGACGATCACCTTGTTCATCGCCGAGAAATGGCTCTATGAGCTGTTCACGATTCTGTCGAGCGAAATCAAAGTGACCAGAAACATGGGTGAAATCATGAAGAAAGTGCTGGAAGCCGAGAAATTAAAGATGAAAGGAAAAGAAATCAGCAAGATCGTGGCCAGCGTGGTGAAAGACGTCTCTAAATTGCCTTCCCTGGTGCTTACCCAGGAGGAAGAGCTGCAGGTGATGAACGAGGCGAAGGGATTCCTGGAAAAAGAATTTGGCGGGATGGTTACCATGGTTATTGCCGAAGAAAGTGAGCATCCTAAAGCCCAGGCAGCCTGGCCGGGGAAGGTGGGGATGGTGGTGGGGTGAACTCTCTTTCTCAGGAAGTAAATCATTCCACCCCCTGGCACTGTCTTTTTTGTGAGTGATGGCTAGGCCAAGATGGCTGCCGAGAACTGCCTTCGTTCATGAGAACTATCAAGGTGCTTTTCAGCGGGAAGAAATACTGGATTTGGGCGATTGAGCAAGACTGAAAAGCACGAGGCAGCCGGCCAGCCATCACTCACTTTTTGGACAGTGCCACCCCCAAAAGATTAATAAGCTTTCTATTATTTCCCCGTTGTTATGATAAATATAAAAAACCTCATCCTCCCACAGCTGAAAAGCTTGCACCTCCTGGGCAAAACTGAGTTTGTGATGCTCTACGGCTCTGTCAGCGCCGGAAAACAGACACCCTTGTCTGATATTGATATCTGCATATCGCTAAACTTACCGCCAAAAGACCGCCTGCGGGCCAGAATGAAACTATTGGGAAAACTTCCTGAAAAGTATGACCTGCAGGTATTTGAAGATTTGCCTTTATATGTCAAGAAAAGTGTCCTGGCCGGGGAATTATTGTACTGCAGAAATAAGCAGAAGACGATTCAGAGAGCGCTGGAGGTGATTCGGGATTATGCTGATTTTGAGCCGATCTATTCTTATTACATTGCGCGGGATAAATCAAAGGTGAAACTGTAGATAAAAAGGAGCAGGAACAAAAATGAACAAAAAAATAATTATTCAGAAGCTAAAGGAAATTGAAGATAACCTGGCGCTGGTAGAGGAATCACTTCCTGCCGAAGTGGAAGAATTTAAAGCGCTGGGCTTACTGAAAGATGGGATCTACAAGCGGCTCGAATTTAGTATCCAAAACCTCATCGACATCTTTTCGATCATTTATTCTTCCCTCAACCTCGGTGTCCCGAAAGATTTAGATTCTATTTTTTCTGGGCTGCGGGAAAAGAAAGTCTTTCCTGCCAATATCCTTTCCTTAGTAGAAGACATGAAAGGGCTGCGGAATATCCTGATTCATCGTTACGCTGAGATTGATGATGACCTTGTCTTTGAACTGCTTGCTGAAAGGCTCGATGACTTCAAAAGAATAATGGGAATTATTGAGGATTATCTGGAGAAATATACAGAAGGACACAAATAATTAATCAAAATAGTTGTGTCCTTCATATATAGTGGCGGTGTGTCAATATTCAATTATTTTTGCCCGCCACTATAGGACAGAACGATGGCCGTTCCAAAACCTTTATTAAACCCGGCTTTGAACCGCAGCACCATGGACAGCACGACAAACGTTTATCCCCGCCTTACCGGTATTGTTACTCCTTCTTCTTCAACGATAAAAGCCCTCAATGACATCAAATACGGCCGGGCGGAACCCCGGCCCCTCCGGGAATTGTATTCTGAAGATACGAAAGAATTAATTGAGCTTCAACAGCAAAATAACTTCCCCTATATTTCGGACGGACAACGCTTATGGGGCGACCTGCTGCGGCCCGTCTATGAAGGCATGGAAAACGTCGGGGTCGGCAGCCAGACCAGATGGTTTGAAACTAACGGATTTTGCTTCCCGCCGAGGATTGCCGGTAAGCCCCGGGCTGGAAAAGCCGATTGGGGCAAGTATATCTATACTGATCTTCTCCCAGCGCAACGGCAGATCACTCTCCCTGGCTTGTATACTTTGCTCCGAATGGCTGAAAATGCTGCTGAGGTAGGTGAAAAGCCACTCCTGGAAGCCTTCTCGGAACAGCTGGCCCTGATCATCCAGTCTCTTCCGCCGGGAAAAACCCTGATTGAATTTTCCGAACCGGCTCTTGCCTACGATAGCATGACACAATTTCCGCGGCAGAGAGAGGTTCTAACCCTGGCAAAACTAGCGTATCAACATCTTTTACAGCAGCAGCAGAGAACAACTACTACTACTACAACTACTACAATAACAACTACTACTACAACAATTACTACTCTCCTGCAGCTTCCTGGCGGGAATTTTTATGATTATCCGGAACTTCTGGACCTTCCTGTCAACGGTTTTGGCATCGATTTAACCGAAACAATTCCCAACGACAGAATCAATCTCGAGGGAAAAATTCTTTCCGCCGACATGGTCAATGCCTGGGAATCCTACCCCGAAGACCTAAACTTTGATGCGGAACGAGTCCGGAACGCAATCAAATTATGGCAGCCGAGCGAAGTATATATTACCAGCAACGCCCAATTGTATCACACCATCTCTTACCAGTATGCCCGCAACAAGATTTTGGACATCATCAGCTTAACGAAGTGCCTGACGGAGCGGCTGAGAGATTGAGAGCAGGACCTTTTTTCCTACCATGACACCGACACTCTTCCCCACGATGGAAATTGGCAGCCTGCCCAAGTTACCAGGACGGGAAGCTAAACTGCAGGGAAGGAATCCCGGTGAGAAGGACCGTGAACAGCTACAGCAGGTTCTTCACTTGCTGCACGCTCCTCCTGAATTAACGGATCTCGTGGAAAGATTCCTTCAGGCGGAAGGCAGGGAACAAATCATCAACCTAAATTCTGCCTTTAATATCAGGCTGCTGGAAATCATTGGCCTTGATCAGGTCTATGATGGCGAAGCGCAGCGGAAAGAGATGTATCAGGGCGTGGTCGAGCATGTCGCCGGAATGCAGGAGCTCGACCGGCAGGTTTCGTTTGTCACTAAAGCCGGATTTCCCAATACGTTTGTGCCGTATATGTATCTTCACCCTCTTTCTATTATTGAACAGATTATTGAGCAGTTCCCTAATGATGAAAATAATGATGAAAATATTGTCCAAGCCCTCCATGAAGAGGAAGTAGAGAATATCGTCCTTGATGCTGTTCATCCGGTGAAAGTGCCCATAACCGGTGCCTACACGCTCGGCACCTGGTCTGATTTAGGAAAATTTCCGCAGGAATTGATGAAGCAGGGAATGACTCACCATGCTGCCCGGCGAAAAGTGATGGAAGAATTAGTCTATTCGTTTGCCGATAACGTGATCAATCCGACACTGAAAGAGCTGGCTCAGTTCGGCATCTACCGCCTGCAGATTGACGAGCCCAATGCCAGCGCGTTCCACAACCAGCAGGATTTATTGTATGAAGCAACCCGGCGATCTCTTGCCGGAGTGACAGGAGTAGAGGGGGCAGCAAGAGTAGAATTAGGGATGCACATCTGTTTCAGCCGGGATTATGGCACTGTTACTGGCATCGCACAGATTCCGGAAATAAAATTCTTAACCCTGGAAATTGCCAACCGGGATACGCCGGATCATCGAGCTTATCGCGAGGTCATTCAGGCTTTTGAATCAGCAGGATATAAAGGAAAATATGCCGTGGGCGTGCTGGACGTGCATACCGATATCATTGAATCCCCCGAGTTGATTAAAGAGCGCCTGTTGTATGCTGCAGAATTAGTCGGGCCGGAACGGATTGAAGCTGCCCCTGACTGCGGCTTGCGAACGAGAAAATTAAGCATTGCCGTGCAGAAATTACAGAGTTTAGTGGCCGGGGCAAGGTTGGCGAGGGAAGGCTATACCATTACAGGTTACAACAACCTTTAAATACTTTCCCTTCTTTCCTTTGCCCACATGAACTGGACCAAACTCTTATACGTGCTGATCATCGTCTTGTTATACGTCCCCATGGTCTTCCTGGGCGCCAATGTCTTCTTCCCGCAGTATACGGGCACTGATGCTTATTACCAAGGTTCCTATGGAGATAATTGTTACCAAAAATATCCTTACCCGGAACAGCCGGAGAAGCTGAGCGCCTCCCAGCGGGAAAAAATCGATGAGAATCAACGGCAATGCCAGGAAGAGTTCCAGCAGAAGCAGCGGGAATTTGAGCAGGCTAAATTAGCCTATGAAGGCAGGAAATACGTCTTTATCGCCCTGTTTAACCTGGTTATCCTGCTCGTGGCCTTGTTCCTCCCAAAATTACAGGATAGCGTCACCATGGGCTTGTTCTTAGGCAGCATCGCCGCCACCTTTGGCGCCACCATTCGTTACTTTGATACCAGAAGCAAGATTGGCTTTCTGATTCTGGTGGTTACCTTCTTGGCCATGCTGTATTTCATCAACCGCAAGAAAGAGTCGTTCGTGGACTGGAAAAGGAAGTAAGTTTGTGTGGGGAAAAGGATTTCCACAAAAAAAATACGCGACTAAATAATCCACCTGGAAGGTCCAGACCAGCGAAAGCTTACGGTGGTAGGGTAACTATACTCGCATGGAAGACCTCGAACTGGAACGAGCATTGAGAACTATTCTTTACCAGCTTCGCACTAAAAACTTCCCCTGGCGATTGGAAGGCAGTGCTAATCTCCGTGTCCAGGGCGTTCCTACCGCAGTGAATGACATTGATATTGCCACTAACAATGATGGTCTCCGCCTCTTCAGGAGCTGCCTGGAGCAGTATCCGCTGCAGGAAGGCTATAATGACCGGATCAAAGCTAAATTTTTGCTGGTCACTCTGGGCAAGACCAAAGTAGAAATCCTTTGTTATGATGATTTTGCCCTGCGAAAGCTGGATAAAACTATCTTTGAAACCTGGCAAGGCCTTTCCCTGCCTTGCCTGCCTTTGGAAGGGGCTTTGGAATTTTACCGGCAGATCCATCGGCTGGAGAAAGTTGAACTGATCCAAAAACAGCTTGATGAGCTTCAGGGAAAGGTCCGGAAAGTATGATTGCTGAGATTTATTAAGATATAATCGCCATGGCCTGATCCCACCATGATCATCAACCAAACCACAAAACAAGTCATTTCCCGGGAAGAGATGGTCTGCACCAGCTGGCTGTCCCAGGTACGGGGATTGATGGGCAGAAGAGAGAGGTACAACCTTATCATGATTTTTCCTCGGGAACGGCGGGTGAGCCTGCATACTTTTTTTGTGTTGTATCCTCTGGACATCGTAATTCTCGATTCTACATTGAAAGTAATGGAAATAAAGAGAAACCTTAAGCCATTTTCGTGGTGGAAGTCGAAAGGAAAAGGGAAATATGTCCTTGAATTGGGCAACAGTTCTGCTGCCATGATCTCCCCTGGCGATCAATTGATAATAAACAATTAATAGTTAAAAAAAAAGATAAGAAAAAATTATTTGTTTCCGATACCCCTCCGCTAACGGTGGTTTTGGTTTTTATTTATTTCTTCCTTCCCCAGAGCCAGTAGACCACAGCGAGGACGACGATTAAGACCACCAGCGGAACTACCCAGACCGCTTTACTTTTCTTCACCATTTCTGCCGGTGCGGGTGCAGCTTCTGCGGCCGGAACTTCTGCCGGCACCTCCTCGACAGGCGGCGTTACAACTGATTTTTCCCCAACTGCCATTTTCTCTGCTGCTGGCGCAACTCTCCTGCCAATCACAAAGTAGCTGAATCCGGGCGTCTGGGCAGTGTAATGCACATAGGTCGCATCCTCTTCACCGACGGTTGTCGGCAGTCCCTGCCACTCACCGGCAACATTGCGGAATAAGCCCACTTCTGCTTTAGTAAGCTTATTATCCGTCAACCAGGCTTTTTCAACTTTGAAATCGATGGTAGCTGTACCAGTCAGCACTTTCGCCACGTTTCGCTCCGTGATTTGAATCGTGCGGTAGGTTGCTCCGCTATAAGCTTCCACGGAACTGGGCAGGCTGTCAACTTTCTTAACCTCAATCCAAGCGCCATAGGTTGTATCATCCACCCCAAAGCTTACTTTGGTAACGCCAAATTCCCCATTTTTCAACGGCACACTCACTTCTTCCCCTTTATTGATGGAAGCCCATATTTTCTTCTCTACTGTACCTGGTATGTTACTCGCGCTCGCTACTCCACCGCCACCACCGCCGGCACCACCGCCGCCAGAGCTGGCGGCCGTAACTGTCCAGCTGCCTTTCTTACCCCCTTTGTTAGTACTGAAATCGGAAGCACTGCATTCGCTGGACTCAAACGTTCCTGAGCCTGATGCCGTCGTTGATTCAGTCTTTCCACCGCTGCCGGCAAAAGCAGTGCTCACGACGCCTGAATGTCCGTCCGGCTCCGAGGAAGTACAGGTGCAGGTTACCGTTTGACCTGCAGTTGGATTACTGGGGCTGCAGGTTACTGTAACGCTCGGAGCAGTACGATCAATCATGATGGTCGTTCGCTGAGTATTATTCTGGTTCAGTACGGTATCATTAGCATAGACAATAATAGTATGCGTTCCTTCCGTCAGGAGACTGAGATTGATTGTCACATTAAAGCGCCCGCCAAAGACCGCCGCGGTCACATTAAACTGCGTCCCATTTGTGGAGTTGATACCAAAAATGACGCTGGTGACAGTAGTAGTACTATCATTCACCGTAGCGTTCAGACCTAGGAAGTCACTAGCGAGACCACCACTCAAGTTAAATTGTTCTGTAAAGTTATTCCAGGAAATGGAAGTGACATTCGGCGGAGTTCGGTCCAACCGCACCGTGACATTGGAAATGGTGGTATTTACATTATTTAATGAATCGTTCACATATGCTTTCACCGTGTATACACCATCAGTGAATTGGGAAATCGCTAACTCACTGCTATATAAACTGCCATTCCCTGCCACAACGGGAGTAAAGTTTTGTTCCGTCCCATTGCCGTTGTTAAAACCAAAGCGCACACCCTGCGGGGCAGTAACACTATCATTAAACATGCCTTGGAACAGGATTTTTGGTCCAAAGTTGGTGTTGGTGAAGTTCGTGCCGTTAGTGAAATTAATACCGAAGGAGGAGACTACCGGAGCAGTCCTATCCAACCGCACCGTGACATTGGGAATGGTGGTATTCATGTTCCCGGCGGAATCGTTGGCATATGCCGTTACAATATAAGCGCCATCAGTAAACTGAGAAATGGTAAGCTCATAGCTATGCAAACTGCCATTCCCAGTGGGAACTATACTAAAGTTTGCTTCAGTACCATTATCACTGCGAAAGCCAAGAATCAAATCATGAGTCCTGGTAGTAGTGTCATTACTCATCACCTGGAACAGGATTTTTGGTCCAAAGTTGGTGTTGGTGAAGTTCGTGCCGTTAGTGAAATTAATACCGAATGAAGCGATGTTGGGAGCAACATTATCAAATACAAGATCACGGACAATGCTATAATTTACTACTGGAGTTGCCAGACCATAAGGCGATTCTAGTGATATGTTCTCCAGCCAGATACTTATATTATATGACCCATCCCCTATGGTAGTAGTATCGAGAGTAAAATTAAAACTGGATTGGTTTCCGGTGTTGTTTCTGAAAGTGAAGTTACGCATTACAGTAGCGTTAGAATTGAGCGGGAGGCTAAAGGTAATATTGGTGACCCCACCATGAGTGCCATTAATAATAAAGCTGGCGTTAAAGATGATAAACCTACTTACATTGGCATAGTTTGCAATCGTTCTGTTGGCAGTAAACCCGTTGGTAGTGGAAATAAACATCCCGGAAGTTAGCGACCTGTTAAAGCTACCGGCATCAATGAGATTATTGAGATTACCAGAAACCATCACCGCAAGCAACAGAAATAAACTGCCAAACAAGAACATCAAAGTTATATTTTTTTTTTCCATACATCTAACCCCTTTTCAATTCAAATAATTATGAACTCTGTTCCAGAACTAAATCACACTGGTATATAAACATTTAGTTTCATTCAAAAATAGTAAATAGGAAAGTGATATCAGAACCAGCATGATGAAATGGGGAGTTTAGGGGCGCGCCCTTGGTCGTCAGGAACAGCATTCCTGGTTTGCTCTGGCTCTTCCTCCATCCTGCTTCCCCATGAACACCAACACTGTACATTTAGTGCTGCTCCCGTCAAGGCCTGACACGGTTCATAGACGTGCGGTCCCACAGGACAGGACTTCTCAGGTTGAGCGAGAGGCCAGGAAACAGTATTCCGGCCTTCCGCGGGCTTCGGCTCCGTGTAAAGTCCATTCACGGTTACAGCCTAGGACTAGCAGGCCAGCCTAGCTCTCCCCATAATTAAGATAGGGAAAGTGCCCCTGTTTCTTAAATGTTTTGGATGAAGATAGCTCTTCACCAATCTGAAGCGGCTTCTCGATAGAGGGAAACGCCGCCGCCCGTGCCAAGATGTGAGCCGAGAACTGCCTTCGTTCATGAGAATTATCAAGGTGCTTTTCAGCGGGAAGAAATACTGGATTTGGGCGACTGAGCAAGCCAGAAAAGCACGAGGCTCACGGCACAGGCGGCGTTTCCAGTTTTAGGCAGCGTGGGGCTGGCCGCGAGGCTCGCCCGTTTCCCGCTGCTGTTCTCGCTATAGGCAGCAGTAACAAGGGAAAAAACGGTAACTTAACGGGCGGGGTGCAAGCAATGGTTCAGCTCGCCTCGCCCTCTTGGCCATGCCCCACGCTGCCATCGTCGAGAAGCCGCTTCAGGATACTGAAGTATTACGGATGAAGTGGGGAATGTTAGGACATTATTGTTTCCATTCCTATCTCTTTCCCTATCTCCTTCTTCGACCTATAGAAAAAGTACCCTAATATTGCAAAAGTCAGCACCGGCGAAACCCAGGGAGGAATGTGCAGGCCAAAACTGTCAGCGATCATCACCATTCCCAGGGCAAACACCGAATACATCGCCCCATTTTTGAGGTATTTGTACTTCTTAATCCGTTCAATGTTGCCAACTGTCATCTGCCGCACGACGATAGCACCAAGGCCGTTGCCTATTAATATAATCGGAATCGACAACGTAAAGGCAAATGCTCCCAGCACGCCGTCAATGGAAAAAGTGGTGTCAATAACTTCCAGATAGAGGATTTTGCTCCAATCAGTCATGGATTCTTTACGATGAAGCAATTCATGCTCAGCTTTTTCGGCATTTTCCTTGAAGCCGTGGGTGATGAAAAAGGCCGTGCTTCCTAACACGGCGCCAAAAGCCATCAACGGATCCAGTTTAAGGGTAAACCAGACGATTGCCGCTAATATGACCGATGCTACTGCAAAAAACCAGACCGAATGCCGGTGGAAGAATTTTTCGTGGTGCAATCCATAGTGTTTAGGTTCCATAAAGAGCCAATGGAAGAATAACAGAACCAGGAATACCCCGCCGCCCACTAATAATACTGGTGCCGATTTTTCTATGGCTTGAGCGACAGCAGGATCAGAGCTGAAAGTAGCCATGAACGAACCAATGAATCCCAGCTCCGGTGTGGTCCACCAGATAATCACCCAAGGTAACAGCCCGCGGACAATAAAGACGGCAAACAGCATTCCCCAGAGCAGGAACCAGCGGCGGGCTTTCTGGTTCATCGTTCTCAGCACTTCGGCATTGATGACGGCATTGTCGATGCTGCTGACAGCCTCAAACAGGCCTAAGCCCAGGATGATCAGGATCAGGGAAGTCCAGTCGGCCATACGCTGCGGAAAGAAAGCGGTCTTTTAAAAAGATTGCGGACAAAAAAAAATAAATTATGCTCTGGAAAAACACTGAGAAAAAAAGGAAGAAACAGAAAAAAAGAAACGGAAAGAAAAAGAAGAAACAGCTTACAGCGTCTTCTTCACCAGGTCCATGCACATGCCGGCTCCGACGGTCGCGCCGCTATCGCGGATGGCAAAGCGGGACATCTGCGGAATGTCAGTATTCTTCTCGATCACGATCGGCTGCATCGGCTTAAGCTTGACGACAGCCGCATCCCCGTTCTTGAGGATTTCCTT
>JAHFSD010000023.1:8286-19265 GCA_023265925.1 archaeon | reverse complement strand
ACAACGTCAAACAGAAATGTGCTAAAGTGAAGGAAAAATCGTCCAAATACGGCAGCATTGTTCCGACATTAACGGAAGCAGGGAGTTCTCTGACGGGTGGAGTTATTTCCACAGCTACAGCCATTTCTAACACGGGAGAAGGTCTCCAGGAGGAATACGAGAAGGCGATGCTGTTTGCCTCGTTATTCTCCGAAGCTTGTGCCGCAAACCCGAGCGATTTAGCCAAGGATTTAGCCGGTGGAGGAGGAGCTGGACAGTTTGGGTTAAATAAACCGAATGCCTGTATTTTATCAGATGTGAAGGAGATAAGTTCCAACGAATTACAGGCAGAAAAAGCCTGCCTTGATAATTTCTTTGGTCCCAGAGGACTGGAACAAGTACAAAATCTGAACGGGCTTCCTGACAACCGGTGTATGCCTTCCGTTTCGCAAAGTGGTTCGCAGTGCACCGATATCTCCTGTTTGCTCCTCGGAGGAGATAAAAGGTGTGGTTCCGACGGCACCAAATGCGGCCGGGAGCCAACCAAACAGGAAGAAAAATATCTGAAAAATGCCGGTGCAGGAGCAGTGGGAGAGAAATGGCGCGTCGTGGATACACGAAAAGAGATAGATGAAACTTGTGGAAGAAAACAGGGAGCAAGCGCCGCAGCTTGTTCTATTCAGAGCACGAAAACGGCGTACGTTCTTAAAGAGAATATTAAAGCTAGTCCCAAGGATCCAACCACCGCACCTTCGCCAAAAGGTGGCGGAAAAGTATACACTTTTCAAGCTTTGGTGAAGCATGAACAGAATCATATTACTAAAGATGACCCTAATAAAAATGAAGAACAGAATGAATATGATAGACAAGAAGAAGACAAAAGTAAAGACAAAAATTTTGTAAAGCCGAAGAGTAAAGAACCAACGCCTGATGGTTTAGAACCAGATGAATGTTCTGCTCAATCCCGGAAGATAGATACCCTGGCTGATTGTCTGGATCAGGCTCAAATGCAAAAATTTGTCAAGAAACCAATTGGTTTAGCGCCGGGAACGAAAGGACCCTCACCTGATCCTGCCCCACCAGGTGACGAAGTCGGCGGTACATCAGTTCCAGCTTGTGATGAAACAAGGGAGAGTGGCGGAGCAGGTGGATATTTTGGAACTAAGAAAAACTCGGCAGATGATTGTCTTATTGGCGACTTTTGTGATTTTGCCCAGTGGGCAGGAGCATCTTCATCGGCAGCGATGAACAAAAAATGCCAGATGGTTCAAGTCGAAAATGAAAAGCTGCCTTGCCCACCATTGCAATAAGAAGATTTAAGTGTAAAAAATTCTTTGTTTTTACGGGGCCCATACATTTCCAAGTCACGTAAACACTCTTTATTGTTTTTACAAAGGTCTCTTATTATCTCCTCAGTGAAAGGTATTCTATAACCATTCCATAGACTGCCGATAGCATATCCGTAATCTTTTTCCCGTACTGCTTTTCTGCTTTCCTCTATCGCTTTCAGAAATTCCTTGGATTTTTCAATAAGTTCCCGGCCTCTTTCCCGGTTCCCTAAATACCATTCGATTTTCCCGGCACGCAAGTAATCTCCCTGTTGTAAATATTCGTCACGCACTCGAGGAAGATCTTCCCGCGGCGTGAGTTTAAGGTAGGCTTCAAATCCGTGACGGTCTCTTCGTAAGTCTTCTTTTGCTTTCTCAAGATACCCGGCATTTTTATAAAGATCAAAGAGATGATAGTATACTTCTCCCATACGTCCGTGCCGTTCGAGCCGTTCATAATGCCCAATAATTTCCATCATTTTTTCTTTATATTTCTCGGGGTCTTTTTTATGAAAGCAGTTAGCAATATTAACATCAAGGTTAACCAATCCATCAATAACACTCCAAAGGTTATGACCAGGATTTGCAACGTAGTGATATTTTCCACTTTCAAGCCAGTCGGTAAGTTCACTATGTTCCTGCTCCAATTTTTTTTTATTGCAGCTAAGATCATTATCCAGCTTGATTTTAAGAAAATATCTGGGAAGGAGTACGAGACCATCAACAAAAGAGGTATAATCATCCTTCTTCTTCCGTTCCACTTTTGACTTTGGTGCGTTATGAACGGAAGGATTTTCAGAATGAGCTTGGTTGTAAAAATTGTTTATAGTAAAAAAGCTTATAAAACCAAGCGCCAGAGCCCTTCTTTTCGCTTCCATTCAGGGTTGTTTAAGTCAGCTATCTATTTAAATATTTTGGCTCTATTTTGATAATTGCTGGTAGGAGAGCCAGATGAATGCTCAGCTCAATCAGATAAAAAGTGTGGTTCCGATGGCACTAACTATGGTCGGAAAATTAGATTAGATCCTATTCAGCTGCCAAGAGTATGGCGGGCTTTGTACTACCGCGTAATGGAGTTATAGGAGCGCTTCCCTATTTCATTAAATATTTCTCCAGCACCGCTGGGCTTAACCCTAATTCCGGCGCTTTATCAGCGATCTTCATCTTGCGCTCCTGCATCTCCCGGATCAAAGCACCTTTTCCTGGCAATTCACGGAGTTCGGCAAGGTAAAATCTCCTCTGGCCGAGATCCTGAAGGATAACGGCTCCTTCCACGACATGAACATCATAGGGTTGTTGGTGGGTAGTACTCATTGGTTCTTCATCTTCATCAACCAGTTCGCTGAAGGGATAGTCTAACGGTTTATTCCTGGAAACGGGCTGTGTATTTCTCTTTGCATATATCCTTGCATCCAGGCTGCCTTGTCCATCATCCTTGCTGACTTCCCTCGTCGGACCAATTATAGAGCCTTTAGGGTCTTCGTACCATTCTTCCCCACAGCAGGCGTGAGGCATCGTCATTTACCTCCCGGCTTAATCTTATACATCCCAATCAGCTGCTGCTTCGGCTCGCGCTTGTCCACCTGCTCCCGCGTCGAGGAATAATATTCCAAATTAAGCGTTTTTGTTCCAAACACATCCTTTTCCTGCACGACAAATTCCCGCCCCGTGCCTTTCTGGAACAACGAAGCATAGTAACTGTCTCCGACAAGATTCAAGCGCAATTCCAGCTCAGCCAGCGGCGGAACATTATTCCCATCACGGGGATGGCCCTTGCTGGCAACAGCAGTAGTAACCGTGTCATACAGCCGATTCAACGTTCGGATCGTTCCCTCATCGCCCGCCGTCAACCGCTCACCAAGGTAGGCAATGAACTCTTCCTCATTTCGGGACAGGCCTTCTTTCAGCAGAGCCATGTAGGCTGCCGGGCGAGCGCTTTTTTCCCGGACACGCTCTTCCAACTGCTCGGCAAAACTTTTTTCCTTCACTTTTTCCGGTATTTTTTCCTGCATTTCTTTTTCACTGACAGGAATATCATCACTGCCACAGGATTTTAGGCCGTAATACATCCCGCCCACTAACCCTAATCCCAGCATTCCCTTCACCAATCGTCGTCTCATTGCTCGCATTTCAATCCCCCCCGGTATTTTGTATTATTTTTTTGCGCGCAATATAACCGTTTTACCGTTGAATTAAATCTGGCTACATCTTCTACCACTTCAAAATTGCGCTGGGCAAACTGCCCCTGAACATAACGCTCCAAATCTGATTCTTTCACTTTCCCTAAAGCATAGACTGCCACCTTTGCCGCAGTATTTCCCAGGACTTCCGCCTGGTGCGGATATAGTTGTCATAGACATAGGATGCGCCGACCATCGTGGCCAGGCTCAAAGCCACCGTTTTTATTGCGCCGATCATGGTTAATTTACCTCCATTTCCACTCCCCCATCGTTCTTCAATCGTTCCGCAGCAGCACGCATCTGCTGTTCCGCAGCGAGTTGTTTAGCCTGAGCTTTGGCAGCGTTCATTTTTATCATTGCATCCAGTGAGGTTACCTGATCTTTTCGAGGAGGAACCGTGGCTTTTGGTTTGGTGGCTGGGGGAACAGTTTGTGCTTTTGACGGTGAAGCAGCTTGAACTTTTGGATCTGTTGTCGCCTTGACGGGAACGGCTGCCGGTACTTTCGCCGTCATGACATTTAACTGGCTGGTTTGCTGCGGTGTCAGATAGCGGGAAAGGTCCACCATCGCTTTATAACCTTTGTCAGCCTGAGTAATGATAGCCAAAGCCAGGCGATACTGCTCGTCAGGAGCTTGCCGCCCTACGATACTCTTGAGCAATTTATCCTTTTCCTCACCATTAAATTCCTGAAACAGGTTAGCCAGGTCATTCACGGCCCGTTGTTTTCGTGCAGCCAGGGATTGGTAGCCGGCGAAAAGGCCTTCTATTTCACTGACGTATTTGTCCAAAGCCTTCTGGTCGCCGGAACGGTATTGGGCAAAAGTTCTCAGCACCGTCCCGATATTTTCCCGGGAGAGAGCCCGCTTTACTTCTCCGGCCTGGTATTCCGGATTCTTGTGCCGGTCAAGGAGGTCCTGCAGTTTCTGTACTTCTGCAGCATACATTCCATTGGCCAATTCTCGTTCGTAGCTGCGAAACGTTTCCTCAACCTCAGGAACGATGTTTTTTGGCGTGTCGGTAAAAGTTTCAGTGGCCCAGCCTTTGCTGAGCGTATACGCCGAGGAGAGCTGAGTACAGGTAGCTGGCCCGGCAATGCTGCCCAGGGAAAGCAAGCCCAGCGCGCCGACAACTTTTTTCAATCTGCTGAATCTTCCCGGCCGCCTGGTCAGTTGTGTTGTTTCGCCCGGTTGCCGTGGATCTAGTGGTCCATCACCATGAGAACCTCCTGCACCAAAACCACCCGTGGAAGGGTTGTACGCCGGTAAGTCCCGCCGGGTATTTTCTCCCCTACCGGCGTATTCTGCTGCATCTTCTGCCAGGCCGCCAGCAGGACCGAGTTCATACTCTCCGGCCCGCTCTTCCGACAGGCAATCGGCTGCAGAAATTTCTAATGTGTTGCCGCTCGGCGTATCACCACCAAGTCTCTCGTCAAGCACGAAATTTGGTTCTCCTTCCCGATTGCCGTTGCTTCGATACATTTTCCTTCTGGCAATAGTTAATATTGGATATAAGGTTGCGCAGTAGCGAACATAACAACTCGTCAGTACAACAACTTCTGCTCCCGGATGTACCGGATGATTTCCGAGAACAAGGGAGCAGCATAACTCCCGCCGGTAATGCTGCTGGGAAAACTGTCAATCGTGCGGTGATCTTCTGAGGCAAATAAAACACCGACTAATTTCTGCAGCCGTGGCTCATAGCCAATGAAACTGATGCTGGCCCGGCCGCTGCCGGTTTTTCCCCGCACTTCCAGCCCGGGAAAACGTGCTTTTCTTCCCGTTCCTTCCTCGACGACCTTCCATAAGGCATAATCAACATCCTTGGCTACGAGCGGAGAGATGCTGGTTTCTTCCCGCGGTACATTTTCCCAGACGGCATTATCAGTGACAATTTTCCGGATGGTCCGGGCATTCCTGCTGCCTTCACTGAACTGGTAACTCTTTCCCCCGTCGGCAAACGGCGTGTAGGCTGCAGCGACTTCCAGCAGCGACAATTCCTTGGTGCCAATGCTGTAGCTAAGCATAAAATCAGTAAAATTAAAGCCAAACCGGTTGAACATCCCGATCAGGTATTCCTTCCCTTTCTCCCGGCGCAGCTCATCGGCAAGCCCGGAATAAATGCTGTTATTGCTGGTGATGGTCGCTTCCAGCAGGCTCATCTCCCGGCCGGTGTAATTCCCGCGGTAATTGGCCGGCGAATATTTCCGGTTATTCACGATGAATTCCCGGGGAATATCCAGCATCGTGCTCTGTAAGGTTTTCCCGTCGCTGAGCGCGGCGGCCAGCACAAACGGCTTGAACGCCGAGCCAATGGGCGCATAGCGCAGGACCGCCCGGTTGAGATAATCTGAAGGAAAATCCTGAGCATTGATGCCCGGCCCGCCCACAATCGCTTCCAGCCCCAGCGTCTTTAAATCCAGGACAACAACGCTCCCATTAATTTTTTCCTGTTGGCTCTTGGCAAACTGGGAGCGCAACTGCTGTAAGTGCTTAAGAAACGTTTCCCGGGCCTGCTGCTGCAGTTCCGGGTTGAAATACGTGTAGATGTCATAATTCCTCTCCTCCTGCAGCCCGAATTTCTGGTGCAGGTCATTGACTCTCTCCAAAACGAGCTGGACATATTCACAGTAATCAAAGCCTGGGCCATAGCATTTCCTGTTTTCCCTGAAATGAATTTCTCCCTGATTGAGCAGCTTGAGAGTGGCAAAATATTCCTCATGGGAAACTAACTTCTTTCCCTGCAACTCTTCCAGGCCTTTGACCCGTTCCAGAATGACTTTGGATAGCTCCACCAATTCTTCATAGTACTTGACGCTGCCCAAACGCTGCTGGAACTTTTCTTCCCGCGACTGGACTTCCCGCGACTGGAAGCCGCGATACGCTTTGGTGGCAAAATTATTTTTCTGCAGCGTGGCCATCAGGGCAACCGATTCCAATAAATTTAACTCTTTTGCTGGCTTGTTGAAGTAGTACTGAGCAGCCGCCTCGATCCCAAAGATTGGCCGGTTTAAGGTGTCGGCATGACCAAATGGCGCCAAATTAAGGTAATGGGTCAAAATTTGCTCTTTGCTGAAGACGTGCTCAATCTCAGTGGCAAAAACCCATTCTTTAATTTTATTTTTCCATTTATCGGAATCGTCGGGAAGAAGAAAGTCAGCCAGCTGGATGCTGATCGTGCTGGCTCCCCGCAGGCGCTTGTCCGAGAATAGATGCTCACCAACGGCTTTAGCTGCTGCCGCCACGTTCCAGCCACGATGTTGGTAGAAATAACGGTCTTCCGCTGCCTGTAAGGCAATACCAGCGGAGGGGGAAATTTCTGTTGCCGGTACTGTTCTGGACAGGTTCCGTTCGGAATATATTAGCTGTTCATTCCGGTCATAGATGTTCAGGTTGAAAGAGCTTTTTCCCCGTTGCTGGTAGGCTTTCTCCAGAGTTTCTTCCAGAGAGGGGAGGGATTGAGAAGAAACGAACAAAGCAACCGGTTTGCTGAGGAGAGGAATTTCTTCTTTGCGGTCCACCTTGGCAGCAATTTCTCCCAGCAGGCCGGAACTGTATACTGTATACATGCCGCCGGCCAAGAGTGCTGCTGCACCGGCAGAATAAAGTATTGCTTTCTTCACGGCCTGTATTCCTATTCGCACCCTTCCTGCTTTCCTTGTCCAGAATCCCATGGAAATGGCAAACTGTTTTGTGTATAAAAAAGAGAGTTGTAGCCGGGAATACATAACGCCTACAACCGGCGATCATAAGGAAACCTTGGCAAAGTCAGTTTAAACTTGGTCAGAACCCCTTGCTCTTTTCCCTCTTCAAATACATGGTAGAACCACTCTGTCCCCAAGCAGCCTTTTACTTTCTCCCAATCATGGCAGACGGCAGTGGTAAGGCTCACCTGCGTTTCTTTTACCGAAAAGTGGGTGTCGGGCACCGCTAACTGGGTGGCAAGACTCGCATAAAACCGCTGCAGGAAACGCGTTCCTGCCTGCGCTGACAGATGGGGAATTTTCTGAATCAGGTTCGCTCCAATCTGAAAATCAACATCCTGAACCGGCCCATAATTTGCCCCAAGGAGATCGCCAATAATTCTCGCCTGTATTCCTGACAGCACTCCGGCATGGCGCACCATAATTGCCTCAGCTTCGGCCCGATATCCCCGGTTAATTTCATAGCCTACCCCTACCCGCAAATTGTTGCGGGCGGCAGAAAAATTCGGCGGCTGGGAAAAAGAAGTGGCACTATCAGTAGTAGCAATGCCAGCTCCCAGCACCAGGTATTGAGTTAACCCCAGATTGAGATTAACATCCACAATTTGTGGGTTGAAGGTAACATCTTTCTTTTCCGTCTCGATTTTCTTTCCACCCCAAAAGCCATATTCCAGGTTCAGGCGGCAGATCAAATCACGCACGGTGGTATCGCCAGAGGCTCTGGTCAGGTTAATTTTCTCTTCTTTAGGAACTTTTTCTTCCTGCGGAGTTTTTTCTTCAACTGTCGTTCCTGCTTCTTCCGTTCCTGCCTCATCCTCAGCGCGGGCAGTGGCCGGAGAAGATGCCGGAGAAGATAATACCATTGCGGTCAGAACCAATGGTAAACTGCTGTAAACTTTTTTGAGCATGGGGGTGAGTACAACAGAAATGATACATAAAAGTTTGCTGTGGCAAACAGGACAGCACACCATTATCGCGGGAAAAAGAAAAACAGCACAATGGTCAGCAGCACCACTGGCACATACAGCAATAACAGCCTTTTCTCCACCACGAACATCCCAATAGACTCAGCAAGGAGGACCCAGACTTCTGCCAGCGTGAGTGTCATTTTGCCGTCCACCTCGATAAAGCCAGCAGTCCAATGCCGATGGAAGCTAAAATTCCGCCAATGATGGCAATGGGTTCAGAAGTTGAAAATCGCGTTAGCACGGCACCACCGATAATTACGACAAAAGCAATGATGTCCAAGAGTATGCTTGTCAGGGGAACAGTGGCACGTTTTTCCATGGTAAAGGTAATGGTTCCTACTTTAAATATCTTTCCCAGGCTTTGAACAAGTTTTGTTGTCCTTCCCACTACTCCTCATTAATTTATTCTTAGGCCGGTCAGGGCCGGCCATGCTTGAACGACTGCTGCCAACAATAGCACTAAGCGGAATAGCACTTAGCGGCATGCTCGGCTGTGCCTCCCTGCCGGAACCTGTCCCGCAGCCAAAATACAGCACCAACGGCCATCATGCCAATCACGAACTTGATCAGGTCTTACAACTTTATGGAAAATCCCTTCGCCAGGCAGCACAAACGCATAGCCTCGATTACTTACTCATTGCTGCGGTCATCCGTTATGAGTCCAATGCTAATAATGATGCCATCTCTTCCACCGGCTGTACGGGACTGATGCAAGTCTGCCGTGGATCAGCTGCCTCCCCGGTAGAAATAGTCTGCCCCCAGGACCGAAAAACCGGCCAGCAGGAATGTTACTCGGGCCGATGTAAACAAAAAAACGGCATTCAATGGTGTGAGCCCTGCCTGAACCAGGATTACTGTGTCGTGGATGACCGCTTTTACCCACGGAAGAATATTGACTGCGGGACAAAAGTCCTGAAAGGCAAGCTCAAGCAGTATAAAGGGAAATATACTGACTACTTACAATTAGGGATTGCTGCCTATAATGCCGGGGAGGGCGTGATTAATGAAGCCATTAAAGCAACTGGAAAAAGCGATCCGCGCTGGGAGGAGGTGTATGGGAAAGTCACTATTTCTATTTTCCGCAAGTTTCAGACATATAATGATTTTACCAACGCCAGGCTGCAGCAGAAAATTACCGAGTTGGATGATTATGTTACTAACATTGTGAACGCGTATAGGAAGTATAAGGAACAGGAAGAAGTGCCGGTGGGTTGATGAAAGTATAAGGAAAGCTGGCTTGGCCAATGTGCGAGCCGAGAACTGCCTTCGTTCCTGAGGATTATCAAGGTGCTTTTCTTCGAGTAAACAAGCTTGATTTGGGCGATAAACTCATCAGGAAAAGCACGAGGCTCGCGGCCCGCCAGCTTTCCACGTACTGAAGAAACACAACATTTTAAAAGATAGCGGCTTCTGAAGCAGGCAATGAATCAGCAACTTCCTCTTGATCTCTATAAACAGTTTCATGAACAGTTGCCCCTACCCTGCGTCGACATCATCCTGAAAACTCCTGGAAACGGTTTCCTGCTGGTGCTGCGGCAGACCGAGCCGGCCAAGGGACAATGGTGGCTGGTGGGAGGAAGAGTCTATAAAAATGAAACGCTGCTGCGGGCGGCGCGCCGGAAAGTACAGGAAGAAATCGGCATAGAGTTAAAGCTCCAATCCCTCCGCCAAATCCGGGGAAGTTATGAAACTATTTTTGCTGAAGACCCTTTTGGCCATGGAAAGGGAACGCATACCATCAATACCTGCTTTATCGCTGAGCTGACCAAGCAGGATCTGTCAGTGATTCAGTTAGACCAGCACCATTCTGAATTTAAGGTATTCCATCAGGTAGAGAAAGAGTGGCATCCCTATCTGAAAGAGGTGCTGAAGATTGGTGGAGTGGCATAATACCCCTTAATTTAGAAGTTAATTTTCTATTTGCCCTCGAATAAGACCAACTAAACCAGGAGATTTTGCTGCTTCACGAATACCTTTCGCTGAAAAAACCCGTACGTCTTTTTCCATATACGTATTACAAAGTCGAAACAGAGTGTCGGCAAGAAGAGGTGTGCCATAGGGGAGAGTCAAGAGTCCAATTATTCCCGAAGCGAGGAAGGCCGCATTAAATTCTGATTGTAGTTCAGACTCTTTTTTCTGCTCGTACTTTTTAATCTCACTTCCAGTTCCGAGAAAATAAACTTTTAGGAAGGAATCATTGATGGCCATAGTGGTTAGCCCTTTGATTAGTGGCTTTATAATTATTATGCATCAACCAGCTCAGTAAAAAGTCTTAATCCACAACCTTCTTAAACTCCTGCCGGCTAAAGAGCAGAGAACAAATCTATGAACGCTGCTCTTGCCCATCAACAGTTGTTTTCACGGCTGGAAGGCCTGTACTATGCGTTAACGTTGGCGGTGCAGGACCCCGTCGTAATACCTAATTCTGAACTTGATAAAAGTATGCAGGGAGCAGTTCCGTTTGACCTTTCCAAAGTGTATTTCTATGTTGAGGAAGAGCAGGGCGAGGAGCTTTTAAGAGCACGGATCAGCTCTGCTGCAGCAGATATCGTCCGAGCGTATCGTTCCCATCAAAAAATAAATGAAACCTTTTTGCTGATGGAACAGCACAGCCGCCGACAGGAAAAGAAAGAATTCACCGAAAGCACTACTGCTCTGTGCACGGCAGTTGATGCCTATGCTTTATTCGTTACTGACCATCGACAGCGCCTGGGGGAAAAGGCCTTTTTAGAATATCCTCGTTTCACTGACCAACATCTTAGTTATCGTCAGCAAAAAAAATCTAAACTGGTGCGGGGAATTAGCGAAGGAAACCTGGTGCAG
>JAHFSD010000023.1:0-8276 GCA_023265925.1 archaeon | reverse complement strand
TGCAGCTGGCGGTTCTGGAAAAGATAGTTGATTCGAGGCTGAGCATGGTACCTTATTTCAATCCGGAAGGCTCCTTGCCTGGAATGGTAGAAGAACTGCAGCAGTTTCGCCGCTTGCTCTCTGATATGTCCTCGTACCAGGGAGCACTGTGGAGTGAAATGTATACCGGGCATCCGGATTGTTCTTATCCTAAAAGAATAGAACTAACCCGTATGCTGTTGCGGGAACATGGTGGCTTGGAGGTGGAACATGAATGAAAAAAATTACCAGTACAACGATCCTCATTTTTTGAATAAGCTGGTGAGATACATCTCTCCGGAACATTGTGTTTTAACTGTGGTGCTGCATCCTGAAGTGGAAGAATTTATTGAGTTGGCTCACCAAAAACCGTCGTGGGATTATAGCTATATTCATCATCAACCCAGCGCTGAAGCGCAGCAGTTTTGGAAGGACTATGCTTTAAAGATGATTTCCCTCTGTCAGAAACATAACATTCTCCCTTTTTGGTCACTGTTGTTCGATTATGATTGTCGCCAGTTTGATGAGCCAAAGATCTCTTACGCCGGATTTAGCCATAATGGCACCACGACGGGTGAGCCACGGAAAACACTGGTTCATCCCGCTCTTTTTGTCCAGAAGGGAAAATGGTACTCCATCAACTTTGCTGGCGCCAAAGGGAAAGAGAGTGTCGAGAGAGTACAGCAGGCGATCGTCGGGTTTATTGAGCAGGGTTATCAGGTAACGTCTCTGCAGGCAGATCTTAATTCCCGTACTGTAAGTCGAGGAACCTGTGAGGATGCGTATGATGCCGAGGTGTGTGATGCGCGTCTGTGGGCTAAAGATGGAAAAGTGACCATTGACGGCAACATTGATTTTGATCCGGAAGAGATTCGGAAGAAGCAGATGTCACGAACACGACTCGCCTTCCCGTTGTTGGAAGAAATCGTGGGAAAACTATTGCCAGGATAAGTTTTCCATCCGGACTGACAAATCCACAACCTTCTTAAATTCTCGTTATTCCGTCCAGTTCAATGTGCGGCATCATCGGCTATCTCGGCCAAAAAGAGGCGTACCCTGTTCTGCTGGCAGGATTGGAGCGATTAGAATATCGTGGCTATGATTCTGCCGGCATCTGCACTGCTCATCACGGCACCTTGCATCTGCACAAGAAAAAAGGCCGGGTGGAGAACTTAAAATCAATAACTCTTCCCGGAACGATTGGTATCGCGCATACGCGTTGGAGCACTCACGGCTCCCCTGCCGATAAAAATGCCCACCCCTTCCTCGACCAGAGCAAGCAATTCTCCATCGTCCACAACGGCATCATTGAAAATTACCTGGAACTGAAGGAAGAATTGCGTAAGGAAGGTGTTGCCTTTACCTCTGATACGGACAGCGAGGTGATCGTCCATCTGCTAGCCAAATATTATCACGGCAATCTGCAGGAAGCAGTCCTGAACACCGTCAAGCGGTTGATGGGGGCGTATGCCTTCTGTGTTTTAAAAAGTGGAAATCAGGAAATTATTGCTGCTCGCAATGGCAGCCCTTTAGTGGTAGGATTAAATGGTGGAGAGAATTTCATCGCTTCTGACGTTTCTGCTCTCATTGAACATACACGCCGGGTGATCTATGTTGATGATTTTAGGTTAGTAAAGGTAACGCGGCAGGGGGTAGAATTATCTGATTTTCAGGGAAGACCACTGCCTCCTTCCATCAAAGAAGTGAACTGGAACATCGAGCAGGCCCAGAAGCAGGGCTACAAGCATTTCATGCTCAAAGAGATTTTTGAACAGCCACAGGTAGTGGAAGATTCGCTGCGGCTGAACCTTTCCTTGCGGAAAGATTTTTCCCGTCTGCTCATCGTCGCCTGCGGCACAGCCTCCTATGCTGGCCTGGTCGGAAAATATCTGATTGAAAAAATTGCCAAAATTCCCGTGGCGGTAGAAATTGCCTCCGAGTTTAGATACAAAGAGCCGCTCTTCTCCAGGGATGATTTAATTCTGGCCATTTCCCAGAGCGGTGAAACCGCCGATACGTTGGCAGCAGTCCGGCTGGCCCGACAGCAAGGGGCAAAAACGCTGGGGATGATCAATGTTGTTGATAGTACTATTGCCCGTGAGGTTGATGATATAATATATACACGTGCCGGCCTGGAAATTGGCGTAGCCTCGACCAAAGCATTTATTGCCCAGCTCGTAACGTTGTATAAAATCGCCTATGCTCTCGCCGGCCAGGAATTTTCAGGAGAGGGATTAGTGGAAAAGGTTCAACAAACGTTATCCTTAAATTCGCAGCTCAAAGACCTGGCAAAAAAATACTTTGCCTACCAGAATTTTTTATATATAGGGAGAAATATCAATTACCCCCTCGCCTTGGAGGGGGCATTGAAACTCAAAGAAATATCGTACATTCATGCCGAAGCCTATCCGGCGGGCGAGTTAAAGCATGGGCCGCTGGCGCTGGTTTCAGAAGAGACACCGACCCTGGCAATTTGCCCGCAGGATAGCGTCTATGAAAAGACTTTTAGCAATATTCAGGAAGTCAAGGCCAGGAATGGTAAAGTGATTGCCGTTGCCACACAGGGAGATGAAAGAATTAAAGGGATAAGTGATGATGTTATCTACCTTCCCAGCGTGAAAGAAGTGTTTTATCCCCTTCTGGCGGCCATTCCGCTGCAGTTGTTTGCATACCATATCGCCGATGTGAAGGGATGTGATATTGATCGGCCGAGAAACCTGGCCAAAGCAGTGACCGTGGAGTAAACGAGGGCTAACTATTTACTCGAAAACACACATTATTTATCTATCTTCTCCATAATCCAAATCTTTATAAATCGTTCCCAAACCAAAATGAACGGTGATGCTCCATGGAACAAAAACAATTAGATGAGACCTTTGAAGGGGAAGAATTTATTGATGATCTGGAAAACATTAAAGTTGAGCCGGCTTCCAAGAGGGGAAGAAAGGCAGCCAAAGTGGCCAGGAAAGCCAACGCGGAAAAGCATACTGAACTCCATGCTGAAGAGAAGAAGGTGGAATCAAAGCCGGCTCTGGAACCGAAGCCCCTGATTGATCCCTGGGCCGACAGTAAGAATGAAGAGCCGGGTATGTTCAGTGACGCGGGAACCTGGAAGGTGGTTACGGGCATTCTGATTATCCTGCTGATTTTTTCAGTCTTTACCCAGGGCTTCCGCTTTTCAGGGAAAGGCGCCCTGACGGGAGGAGCAACTG
Source organism: archaeon (assembly GCA_023265925.1). Classification (GTDB taxonomy): domain Archaea; phylum Nanobdellota; class Nanobdellia; order Woesearchaeales; family GW2011-AR9; genus JAHFRS01. The sequence continues at coordinate 5,046 of JAHFSD010000023.1, read as the reverse complement.
TTTCTCTGCCTGAGGCCGAAAAAACGGCAGCAACATTTGTCAATACTAACTTGCTGCGTCCGCCGTTCACTGCTGAGGTAACCAGTTCTGCTGAGCAAGGCGATTTGTATAAAGTGACTCTTTCTGTTGCCGGACAACAAGTTGATTCCTATTTGACAAAAGATGGAAAATTATTCTTCCCACAGGGGTTTGACACGACCAAAAGCCTGAAAGAGCAGATGGCCGCAGCAGCGGAACCGAAATCCGCAGAACAGAATGAACAGGAAGGAGTGCAGGTAGAGAATGTTCCCTCGGAAGAGCAGCCCCCGGAAACGGAACCCCAAGTTGACCTGGAAACGGAGCCGCAGGAGCCCCAGGTGGAAAATGTAATTATTGTTCCTCTTCTGGCCAAGAAATGGGCTTTCCTGCCCAATAAAATCACCGTCCAGAGAGGGGAAACGGTGCAGCTTAATATCGCTCCCTCATTTCAATTCACTTTTGCCCTACCTGATTATGGCATTGGGCAGGAAATTACCGACCCAACGACCATTGAATTTAAAGCTGACAAAGTTGGAAAATTCCCGTTCCTCTGCAGCAGCTGTGAGAGTTTTAGGGGCATGACCGGGACGCTGACGGTGGAATAGAAGAGTAAATGAGGTAAAAAAAGTATAAAAGATTTAAATACAGTGCCTGTTTTCTGGACTACCTTTCGGGGTGATGAGCTGCGATGAGAATTGCCGTGCCTAAAGAGACCTATCCATTAGAAAAGAGAGTTATATTAAATTCAGGTGCCGTCAAGCGTTTGGTGGAAGCAGGACAGGAGGTATTTGTCCAGTCAACCGCGGCAGCAGGGATCAATATTTCTGACCGGGATTATCAGGATGCCGGTGCTAAAATTGTAACCGAAGCAAGGGACCTTTATGAGTTGGCAGAGCTGGTGATTAAAGTAAGAGCTCCTTCTCCGGAGGAATTTTCTCTGATGCATGATCTTACCTTATTTAGTATGTTCCATAGCACCCAAAATCCAGCCCTGATTTATTATGCCGGTAAGCAAAATATAGTCATCGTGGAGATGGAATCAGTTCGGGATGAAAAACAGAAGAGAATGATTGATCAGACCGGCATCACCGGCAAAGCCGGGGTATATTATGCTTTGCAGCATAGCCCCAAAATGCCTGATGAAATGAAAGCAGTTATTTTGGGGTATGGCAATGTCTCCAGCGGAGCAATCGAAGCTTGTTCCCAATTAGGCCTGCAGTTTAAAATCGTCAGAAAAGGGGAATTTAAATATATTCCTAAATATTTGGAAGATGCTGATATTTTGATTAATGGCATAGCCTGGCCGGAAAGCAGAAGATCAAAGAGAGAATATCTGGTCACCAGGGAAGAGATCAGAAATTCGCCAAAAGGAATGATTGTGTTAGACCTTTCCGTAGATTTTCCAAATCCCATTGAGACCGTGCATCCGACTACATATTCCCAGCCTTATTACCTTGAAGAAGACAGAATACATATCAGCCTCTATGGCTATCCAGGGCTGGTACCGGTTACTTCTACCCGCATTTATAGCCGGCAGGTTGAACCTTTGGCTTTATTGATTGCCCGTAATGGCGGTCTGGAGGGAATCGATAAGAGAGGGGATCTGGGGATAGCAATTAAGAAAGCAATAATCGATCCCCGTAAATCAGATTGGAGGAAGCATAGGCCGCCGGAAGTGTCGCCGGGAAGCAAGATCGAGTGAGAACATGCCCAGCCTCTTGATTTTAGGATATGGAGATACCCATTATACTGACCGTAACCCCCGGAGATTATTTAATTACGCCAAAGAATCTGGTTTTGAGGCGGAAAGAAGAGATTACTCAGAAATAAGGGGGGCACCGGATTTCGAGGGTGAAACCATCAAGGTGATGCTCTTTTTTCCTTATACCTTCTGGAATGAAAACTGTGAAGTGCCAGAAGATACAAAGCTGTATGGTACTTCAAAAAGGAGTTATGAGTTGTTGAGAGAATTTTTTCTGGAAGTGAAAGGAGCCTTGCAGCAAAGATATGCCAGCCAGCAATTACAGTATGTCATCCCACCCGAATCGGCAGCTTTAGACCGAGATAAGATCGCCGCCATCCAGAGATTAAAAAAAGGTGGGGTGCCTACGAGCGAGCTGGTCTCTTACCAGAAACTGGATGACATTTTACATCAGATCAGTTCAGAAAGAGGAGTTTTTGTCAAATGTCGTTATGGAGCAGAAGGAAAAGGAATCATGTTGTTACAGGAAAGTGGATGGGTAACCAATTACAAAGTGGAGGGAGCTACATTAACTAATTATGGGATTTATGAACAATGGGTGTTTACTGATATCACCGGCAGGAGAGATCTGTTAGAACAACTTTTAGAGCAGGAAGTAATTGTAGAGAAAGAAATAGTTGTTCCTGAATTTTTTGAAGGTAAAAAGTTTGATGCTCGAGCTTATGTCATCAACGGCCAGGTCCCTCACTTTTTTATCAGGGTAAATGAACGGCATAAAGTAGTAACTAATTATTCTCAAGGAGCCCAAGTAGTTCATCATCCCCAAACCAGTTTGCCTCCCGAGTTGATCGTCCGGATCAGAGAAGAAGCAGTTAAATCAGCGTGGGCTTTTAGTTCGAACTTCTTGGGGGTGGACATCATGGTTGATAGCTGCCCCGATGGAATTAAAGTAGTTGAAGTTCAGACCTTCACCGATTTCCCTGACATTAAATGTTTTGATTTGGCAAAATATCTGGTAAGTAACCAAAGTGGCTTGTTTCTTTAAGCGGAGGAAAAAGGAGACAATACATTGAGCCGTGATTTTTGGTTGAAGGCAACCTCTTCTGATGTTATAAAAATCAGCCAAAAGTGCCCTACCTCGGGCTAAAGCCAGTAGCTTTCCGGCTTTTTCCAGGTAATTAAACTTTTTCACCGACAATACTCTTCAGCATTGATCATCACCTAAATAGAAAGGCTTTTAATTCTCCTTCTTTTTTCCTCCCTTTCATGGCCTTCCAACAAAAGCGTTTCAGCAAAGTCATCATGATTCTCTTCCTGATCATGATCGTCCTCGGCTTCAGCGTCCCTTTATTCAACCTGGGGGGCCGTTCTCCGCAGGAATCGCCCGCAGCCGAGCCGCGGTTATGCCAGGCAGATTCTGACTGCTATTTGATCTGCGACGATACGCCGATGGAAGTGCTCTGCTCGCAAAACCTCTGCCAGCAGAATGATTGTGAGGAAGCAGCAGTATTTCCCTATGCCGCCTCCCCCCTACCATTTGACCTGACGATCAAAGTGAAAGGGAAGGAGATAAATCTCATTAACAGAAGTAATGCCAAAGATTTATTTGTAACATTTAATGATGAAAAGATAGAAGTTCACTCCCTGGAATTTCCTCTCGCCTTGATTTTGGAAAAAGTGAACATCGGCCTGACCTCCGAATGCCTGTTCTTAGGAAAGGAAAAGTATTGTAATGATGAGAACAAGACGGTACGGCTGGAAGTCAATGGCGAGGAATCCTTTCGCTATGGCGAATATGTGCCCAAGGAAGGGGATAAGATAGAGATACGGTATGGGTAGTCACTGGCCCTGACACTCGTTAGCTTTCGCGGGCTGAATGATCAAGGTTGATTTTTTAGTTTATAGTAACGGACATTAATTATCGTATTAATTGACTGGAATGCACCCCTCTTTTTGGACAGTAAGTTAACGAATATTTAAACTCTCCACCTCGTAGACTTTTGCCCATTTTTATACAAAGCGAAAAAGTCGCGGAAGGCCTTCCTTTGGCCGCAAAAACCTACAAAAAGTTTATATATAACAATATTGTTATTGATCTATAACAAAATAATTGCACCATGCTCAAGAAAGACGAACTGAAAGTTTTGAAATTATTATTTGATGATTTGACTACAGATTTAACTATTATGGATGTGGCCAAACTTCTCCATCAAAAGTATGTTCAAACCTATCGGACGGTACATAATCTGGTTAAGTCTGGTGATATTATTCTTAAAAATGTGGGCAACAGCAAGGTGGTTAAACTTGATTTTACTAAGAGCCATCCCCACTATATTTTCACGGAGATGGAGAGAGCTCACGATCTTTGCAGGAAAAATACTGCGATAGCTGTCGTCAGAAAAGACCTCCAGGAAGTAAGTAAAAATTTTATTTGTATTTTATTTGGCAGTCAAACCAGTAGACTAAAACTAAAATCAGATTTGGATTTGCTCTTGGTAATCCCGCCAGAATATGATTACAACAAATTTGAGAAGATCATCCATAATAAATTAATTGCGACAAATACCGACATAGTTATAGTTCCAGAAAGTAGCCTGCCTGAAATGTGGGCTCATCCTCAGAAATTGAACGTTGGCAATGAATTGCTGAAAAAACATATAGTTTTATATGGTGCTGAGCACTTCCTTAACTTATTGAGAAAATACCATGTTGGATGAACGAAAAATAGAGCAAAGCAGTAAAATTATCCGGGAATTAATTGCCGAGGGTAAAATCATTCGGCCCAAAGCTGGCCTAGCAGAATTCTTTCTTAATCAAAGCCATAAGACTCTCGTAATCGCTGAAAGATTAATAAAGCTCTATGAAGAGGAGAAGCTTGATACTCACCTTTGGGTTATCAACACCTCTTATTATGCTATGTTCTTTCAGGCTACCGCCTTGCTGGCTTTATTTAACCACAAAATTAATGTGGAGTTAGGGATACACAAACTAACTTTTCATGCCCTCGTGCATTATTTTATCTCCGAAGACAATAAACTTAAAAAACAATTAGTGGAAGAATACCAGGATGCCGTTAAAGATGCCGAGGCTTTATTACAGCTGGGAGAGGATAAAATCAAAGAACTAATCGCTGATTTTGACCATGAGCTCATCAAAAGAAAAACTTTTACTTATACCACTGAAGAGAATGCGGAGAGAAGCAAGGCGATCACCTCCTACAATAGAGCCAAGAACTTCATTAACGAAATAGATAAGATCTACCACAAAACGAAAAATCAAAGGTAAGAATTTCAGGTATCATCCCATGCCCTACCGCACCTTCCTGC
>JAHFSD010000042.1 GCA_023265925.1 archaeon | reverse complement strand
AACCAGCTCTCACAATATTATTGGACGACTTGCAAAAGATACATTGAACCATTCTAATCACCTCTTTAGAAGAGAATGAATACTACTATTTAAATATATCCCGAAGATTAAACACTATCTGAGAAGGAAATGAGCCTGCCCGGATTTGAACCGGGGTTTACGGGTTTCTTTGAGCACGACTGCTCGCCGAAGCCCGTCGTCCTCACTAGCCACGGCAAGAACTATCCTTGCCGGTTATCCAGGCTAGACTACAGGCCCATTACTAACTGCTAAATTATGTTCTCATTTTAAAGCTTTCCCAGAAAAGTATAAGGAAAGCTTAGAAATTGCTGGCTCAAGAAAACAAACGACTTGTTTTCTGAGCAGAAATGAGGTCGCTGCCTCATTTCTTGCTTGGCCAAGAAGGAAGCTCGGCTAAGCAATTGCTTGCACCCCGCCGTGGGGAACGGAAAACCATCGGTATACACAGCACTGTTGCAGCGGTTATTCCAGCTGGTTTTCCGCCGAGCTTCCGGCCAGCCAGCAATTTCCCAGGGCAGCTTTCCTTATACCAAGAAAAACAGATGAGCTAGGAAGAACTAGACCAACTGCTCTTTTAACCACCGGGCATACTGCTTATTTGGCTTCACCGCAATCTCAGTAATGCAAGGAATGGAATAGGAATGGATGTTCTCAATCTCTTTCCTTACGAAGGCCACTTTCTCTTTCATTGTTTTCAAAATTATCACCATTTCCTTCCCCCCCTTAATTTTCCCTTCCCACCAATACAGGCTCTGGATGGGGAAGATGTTGGCACAGGCAACCAGCTTTTTCTGCAGGAGCTGATAAGCTATTTTCTTCGCTTCCCGTTCGTTCGAGGCCGTGACGTAGAGGAAGGTAAAGGTCATGTTCACATCTCCTCCGGCGCTTCGATTCCCAGTAAATCCAACCCGCTCGCTACCACTCGCTGCACACCTTTCACCAACATTAACCGCGCTTTCATCAGCTCTTTATCATCTGAAATCACCGGATGCGCATGGTAAAATTCATTGAAAGCCTGCGCCAAATCCAACAGGTAGCGGCAGAGGACATGGATCTTGTGCTGAGCCGCTTCCTGCACCACTTCCGGGAATTTGCTCAGGAGAGTTATAATGCTTTTTTCCCGAAGATCGGTGAGGAGGGAATAATTTACTTTCCTGAAGAGCTTCCCAGAGACTTTTCCGGCCTTTTTCAGGATCGAACCGGCCCGGGCATGCGTGTATTGCAGATACGGCCCGGTCTCGCCCTCAAAGCTGATGGATTCCTGTGGATCAAACACCATCTCTTTACCGGCATCCGTCCTAAGCATGAAAAATTTAACGGCAGCCAGGGCAATGAACTCGGCCCGTCGCCTGATTTCCTGTTCTGGCAGCGTCTTATATCTTATCCGCACTTCCTGCTCGGCTAATCCTGACAGCTCGTCCAGAATATCGTCAGCATCAATGACCGTGCCTTCCCGGCTTTTCATCCTTCCTGTAGGGAGATTCACCAACCCATAACTCAGGTGATACAGATGCCAGGCATACTGACGACCCAGCAATCCTAAGATCTTGAACAATTGCTGGAAATGCAGGTTTTGTTCTGAAGCGACGACATAGACCATCCGGTCAAACTGAAAATCCTGGTAGCGCAGCTGAGCCAGATACAGGTCCTGCGTAATGTAAATGCTGGTTCCATCTCCCCGCAGCACAACTTTATTGGGCAACCCGTACGCTTCCAGCTGAGCCACGATATTTTTCTGATCGTCCTTTTCAAAAATCTTTTTCTTCAGGCCTTCAAAGGCAACTTCTTTTCCCTGCTCATAATACTCTGATTCAAAATATTCTTTCTCAAAGATGATGCCAAAGCGCTTATAGGTCTGGGCAAACCCGTCCAGAACCCATTTGGTCATCTTCTTCCACAATTTCTGCACTTCCGGCTTCTTTTCCTCCCAGTGGAAAAGCAGTTCCTGTGCTTCATTTTTTAAATCAGGATTTTCCTTGAGCTGCTGGGCAAACAGCACATAAAAATCACCGACAAAATGGTCGCCCTTCTTGTCCGGCAGCGTATTGTTTCCCCATTTCTGGTAGGCCAGCATCGACTGGCAGATGTGGATGCCCCGGTCGTTGACAATGTTGACGGGGTGAATTTTATTGCCGCGGAAGGCCAGGATTCGGCACAAAGCATTTCCTAACGCCATATTACGCAGGTGGCCGAGATGCAGCGGCTTGTTGGTATTAGGGCCGCAGAATTCCACGACGATGTTCTGCTGTTCTTTTCCGGAACCAAATTTTTCTCCCGGTGTGCTGATAGCGGTTAAAGTCTGCTCAGCCACGACCGCCTGCTGGAGAAAGAAATTCAGGTAAGGTCCCATCACTGCCACTTTTTCAATGAAAGGCGGCAGTTTCACTCTTCCTTGGAGCGCTTGTGCGGCCTGAGATGGATTTTTGCCCAGCTTAAAGCAGGGGAAGGCATAATCGCCTAATTTTTGATCAGGCGGAACAGCCAGGAGTTTATCTATCTCTGCTGGTGAAAGCTTGCTTTCCTGGGCTAGAAGGCCGATGATTTGTTGCCGGTAGGACATGACCAGAAGGAGAGAGGGACGGTTTAAATAGATGACGGTGGAGATTTCTCATTCGCCACACACCGTCAAGTTCTCACATGCCATGGCCTTGGCTACTTACACCATCGCCGTCGGCTTCCGTCGCCACAGCACCACTATCCTGGTTTTCCCGCCGCAGAAGGTCGTCAACAGCTGCTGGGCTTCGATGAGAAGCTCTTTCACCCGGCTGCGCGGGAAGGGAGGAAGCGCATCCACGTGGATCAGGACCGATTCTGTTTTGGGCGTGACTGCAGTTTTCGGATTCTTCCAGTAATCCAGCTTGGCCCCGACCATCTGCTTCCGGTCACGATAATACAACTCGCCTTTCTTCAGCCCCTGTTCCCGTCCGCTGGCCAGGGCAAATTCTACCTCCCGGTCCATCTGCTCGGTGTCATCAGCGGCCATCGGCACTAAATGCTTGAGCATCAGATAATTGACAATATTTTGAACAATATTTTTCTCTATCACTTCTTTTCCGTCCAGCACGCGCTGCAGCAGCTTCTCTAAAGCTGTATGGTAATGATGCGCTTCTTTCCCAAATTCTTTCTGGGCCGCTGCCCAGGGCGCAATCAGATGATGTGTTTTGACAGTATCATTATTGAAAGTCAGGCGCACTAATTTCTTAGCTTCTTGCAGCAGGTGTTGTGATTCCGGCAACTTGGACTTGTTGTCAATATACTGTGCCCGCAGCAGGGCAATCCGCAGCTTGGGAAAGCGGGAGAACACTTCTTTCTGAATGGTTATGTTCATGGGGAGCGCCTCTTTTTAGCTGGAAAATGAGGATGATACTGTTTCTTCCCGTGCGCCGGAATGGCACTGTCAATAAACCAGCGATGGAACCAGCCTTTCCTCTCCCGGGAGGAAGGCACCTGGAAGTGACGATTGAGCTGGTCCAAATTGTAACGGATGCTTTCCAGCAGTTTCATGTTTCGCCGCTCATAATGGATACGCACCAGGAGCAGGATGATATATAACCCAAATAAGCCGCCAATCAACACGCTGACTTTAACGAGTAAGGGGCGAACAACATCAACGAGCGGCTGCAGGGCACCAACGTCCAGCTCGAGAGGAATAGCCGTGGGGAGCTGTTCCGGAGCAGCCAGTACTGTCGTCGTCAACAGAACTGTTACCAGCACCAAACTGCTTTGTTTCATAAGTATCCTCTTAGTTGGAGTAAATGGTTGGAATAAAGAATAACCCTATTTATATGTTTCTATGTTTCGCCCAGGAAAATTTTATAAAGCCGATGAAGTAAGCCTGATGGAGATAGCCCCGTAGTGTAGTGGACACCGCCGTGCCACAGCAGCATAGGACCCTTTGGTCCAACGCAGTTGGACAGAAAGGTCTTGACCTCGGTTCGAATACTGTTGAAGAAGTAGTATCCTTGGGCGCAAGCCGGAGGTGAGGCAACTTTGATTGTATGAAAGTCCGAGCGGGGCTATACATCTTATACATCTAAAAGTGTAAACCAAGGGTGTTTATCCCTTGGTTTATTTTTTACTTTAAAGAGAGGTGGGAAGAAATAATTTTTAAAGTAGCTCTTAGTTTCATGGTTCTATGTTCCATTTCACCATCACTCATCACGACCAGTCCTCTTCGGCGCGAACCGGGCTACTTCACACTCCCCATGGATCAATCCGCACGCCAGCTTTCATCCCCGTCGCTACCCAAGCTGCCGTCAAAGCACTTTCTCCGGCGCAAATTGAGGAAATTGGTTTTGAAGCGGTATTATGCAACACCTACCACCTCTATCTCCGTCCTGGCTCTAAAACCGTGCAGAAATTAGGCGGCTTGCACCGATTCATGGGCTGGAATAAGCCGATCTTCACCGATTCCGGTGGATTTCAGGTGTTCAGCCTGAATGATGGACTGTGCACGGTGAATGACGATGGCGTGGAATTTAAATCCCACATTGATCAATCCAAGCATCTTTTCACACCCGAAAAATCTATCCAGCTCCAGCAGCAGTTGGGAGCAGATATCATTTTTACCCTCGATGTCTGCCACGATTTTAATGCTGATTACCCAACGGCAAAGAAAGCAATGGAACGCACTCATCGCTGGGCGGAACGATGTTGGAAAGAGTTTCAGAGGGAGAATCAGAAAAAAGGAATAGTCCAGGCTCTTTATGGGATTGTGCAGGGAGGAAAGTTTAAAGATTTGCGGGAAGAAAGTGCCCGGTTTATTGCCAAGTTACCGTTTCAGGGCATTGGCCTTGGCAGCATTTTCGGCGAGCCTAAAGCACCAACGCTGGAAGTGCTGAAGTGGATGATGGCTATTCTCCCCCACGAGAAGCCGAAACATCTGCTCGGTATAGGGAGTGTGGATGATATTTTTAACTATGTGGAATTGGGAGTTGATACGTTTGACTGTGTGCTTCCCACCAGACTGGCGAGAGTAGGCTATGTCTTTCTCCGGCCAGAAAGTAGGGGGAAAGTCAGGAATAAGTTTCGGACCAGGATTACCAATGCCAGATTCAAAGAGGATAAAAAGCCTTTGGATCAGCATTGTGGCTGTTATGTCTGCCAGAACTTTTCCAGAGCTTATATCCGGCATCTGTTCAAAGCGAAGGAATTGCTGGCCTATACTCTCACAACCCATCATAACCTGTTTTTCTTTCAAAGGCTGATGCAGGAGATACGGGAAAGTATTGAGAACGATGCGTTGGGAAGGATGAAGAAGAAGTGGCTGAAGTAAATCCTATCGTTTAACGATTTCTACGACTTTAATATCCATCCACAATGACTCTCCCGCCAACGGATGATTGAAATCAACGACAATTCCTTCCTGACCGATATCAATTATTTTACCCCGAATTTCTTCTCCCGTCAGGCGATCCCGTGCCGCTAACCTCATCCCTACCCTTAATTTTGACCCATTGGGAAATTCTTCCACAGGGATACGTTCCACCTTATTTGGATCATGGAGCCCATAGGCCGCTTCGGGGGAAAGCAATACTTCTTTTCGCTCTCCTTGGCGCATACCAATAACCGTTCTTTCTATTCCCGGAAATACTTCCCTGTTGCCAATGGTAAACGTTACGGGTACACCATAATCAACGGAGCGATCAAACGTAGAGTCGTTGGCATAGCGGGATTCATATTCAATAGTCACTTTATCGCCAATTTTGACTACTGGTCCCAGCACTGCCGAGCAGGCCCAAAGGAATAGACTTAAAGCCAGAATGACGAAAGAAATTGTTTTCACAAGGTCTTGGCCAGCCATTCAATTTATATATTTTGTGTTGTTTTGACGCTCCCCGGGCCTGATAAAAATGAGCAGGGTTGATAAAGCTTTTTATAGTTGTGCACTTTTCTCTCTCTCATGAAAAAGAGGAGGATATTATTTCCAGCATTATTTCTTGTACTGGGATGTACTTTTCTCCTCCTGGCCTGTTCTGCGCAGAAACAACGTGAACAAGCAGCCGCTGAGCCGCTACCAGTTGTCCAGGAACCTAGCCAAATTCAAAAGACGCCACTTCCGATAGAAGATTCAGTTCAATCCAAATTAGGCACTCTCTGCCATGGACAAGCAGAATGTGGCTTGTTTTGCCAGAGCAATCGTGGGCGGTGTGAGAACTACTGCTACGAACATCAGGACAATCAACTCTGTCAACTGCTTTTTCCCTTTGAAATTAATCCCGCTGAAGAAACAGAATCCTCTTCCTGCACCGGAACAAAAATACTGTTTGAGCACGCTCCTGTCAACCTGGAAAAAACAGCAGTCTTTCTGCCATTAGGCTTAATGACAGGAAATCATGTCACCCCCATTGACCACCATTATTTCCAGAATTTTGAGAATGAGCAAGCTGACATAGAAGTCTATTCTCCCGGCGATGGTGCGGTTGTGGAAATAGGGCATATGCCGGGCGCTCCCACCGGCGAGGATTATCGGGTGGTTATCCAGCACACCTGCACGATCTCCAGCATTTACATTCACATTCAACTTTTAGCGGAGAAGTTCGCGGCCGCTTTGCCAGAAAATTATGCAGCGGTCCAGATCCCGGTCAAAGCCGGGGAACTTATCGGGTATTACAGCACCAATGTGGATTATAATCTGGTGGATGAAGAATTTGTTCTTTCCGGGTACGTCATTCCGGAACATTATCATGCTGAGCCGTGGAAAATTCATGTTCCCAATACCTATGATTACTTTAATGAGCCGGTCAGAAGTGCCCTCCGGGCCAAAAGTGTACGGACGATAGAACCCCTCAGCGGTAAAATAGATTATGATATTGATGGGCGGTTAGTGGGTAATTGGTTTGAGGAAGGGAGCAATGGTTATGTCGGCGGGGGTGTTCGGCAGGACTATTGGACAACTCATTTGGCTTTTGCCTACGATTTTCTGGATCCATCTTTGATTATCGTTTCGCTGGGCGATTTTAATGGCCAGCCAAAACAATTTGCGGTGGAAGGAAATACGCCGAACCCGGCAATAATCAGCACGGCCAGCGGTTTGGTAAAATATGAGTTAATGGAAGGCGGGAGCTACCAGACCGAAACCGGGCAGGACTGGGATAGGAGAAGCCCGGCTAAGATTGTCAAGGCCGTCGGGGGAACGCAGCTGGCTGGTGTCGTGCTGGTGCAGATGCTCGATAACCGAAAAATAAAGTTTGAAGCCATCCCCGGGAAAACGGCATCGCCGGTCACGGGATTTACGGAGAAAGCGAGGATTTATGAACGGTGATTTAGAGAAGAAGGGGAATGGGACGATTTATAAACGATAAACTGATACCCCCTACCTCTCAAAGAAGTATATATCAATAGAATTATTGAATTGGGCATGAGTAAGAGAATAGCATTGCTTTGTTTCGAAGCTGACTGTAACTTTTGCCATAGGGGAGAATTAGCCAAAGTTATAAAAAGTAAGAATCGTAAGGTGACAAACTTATGACTAAAACAGGCTCGTTTTGGCTGAAAGAAAAAGATGCTGAGGAAAAAGAGGATTATTGACGTGGAAAATGCCCCAAACCGCCGGAGAATAAAATGACCAAAGACCTGACCATTAGAAACAGCACAGCTGAATTTTTAATATTTACAGCTGAATCGCAAGAAGAATCCATCGAAGTTAAATACGCTGATGATAATGTCTGGTTAAGCCAAAAAATGATGGCAAAGCTATTTGAAGTGTCTGTCCCAACAATAAATGAACCTCTTAAGAATGTTTATCAAACCAAAGAATTAAAACAAGAGGCAACTATTCGGAAATTCCTAATAGTTCAAAATGAGGGAAATAGACCCGTTAACAGAGAAGTAGACTTTTACAATTTGGATGCCATAATCTCTATAGGATATAAAGTTAATTCAC
>JAHFSD010000057.1 GCA_023265925.1 archaeon | reverse complement strand
GGGTCATGGTTATTTATTCTTGTCATTCAATTGTGCCAAAAGGGACTCTACGAATCTCCATTCGGGCTTCAGGAGTTGGTAAGGATGTTCACTGAGTTTTCCACGTCCCGCATATGCCAAGGCTACGGTCAATGGTCCGGCTGAACCAGTGCCATAAAATTGTGCCTTGACTTCATTCTCTAACGCCTGAACAAGATGCTGCGCCGCAATATTGGCATTATTAAAATTGCCTTCTTCACGTAAATAAGCCGGACTGATGACACCGCTTGCCGGCAGCATCAGGCGAACAGCAGTCATCATGGCACCGATGGGATCAGCAGCAGCATCTGAATTCTTCAACTCGGCCACGTACTGCAACCCTTTCGCCAGCCTTTTCGCGGCTTTGACCGTTCGCTCTCCGACCGCTTTTACCCGGCCACAGACAGTATTACGCAAATCACAGCTTTTTTGTGTGCAGATAACTGGCCAGGCTTCTTTTAAGTTATCCTTGCTGTTTTCAGCGGAAGGATATTTTACACAATAATCCAGCCCCCGTTCCAGGTATCGTCCGATAATAGTTATTTCCAGCGGTGTTTCCTGTCTGTTAATTTCCTGATGTGCCGCTTTAATTTTATCGGTAATATCCCGTACGGAAGAATCGACCACCCGGGGATCAATCTCCATCCGCATATCAATACGAGCCATATCTTCATCTGTTGGCTTCCAGTAATCCAAATCAAGAAATAAGTGCAGCCGATCAGCCAGAGCATCATCAATTTTGAACGTTCCCACATAGCCGCCATTTCCTAAGTTTCCCGTCGAGACACCCACAGAAAAGCCATCACCCAGAACTTTTTTTTCACCTTTATGAAGAATGTAGCCGTTCATGATACTCAGAAGTTCGTTCTGTGAGACTTCCGGCGCACGGTTAATTTCATCGACCCCAATATAGGGGAGATGTATCGACTGCGTGAGTTCAATTAATTCATCGCTCGTCAAAGCTCCTTCCCGCAGCTTCTGCAGGTTAAAAGTCTTATATATTTCATCGGCTTTCAGATCCGGGCGGCCTTCCAATAACTTTCCTTTTTGACCATAGCGATGGCAGTACATATCAGTCAACAACTGCGTCTTACCCGTCCCTTTCTTGCCACCTAAGAATACGTTATTCCTCACCAGTTGGGCGGCATTAATGGCATCGCTGACCGTCAGGTTTACTCCGCCAACAGCACCGACACTATGGCTATTTACATAGACGGGAAAAGCGAGTTCATCATACGTGAGAGCTGGAGTCATGGTTTATCCGCTTGGTGATAGTAGAAGCTAAAAAGAGTAGTGGTATATAAACGTTTCTACTTATAAGTAGTTTCCAATGTGATGAATAATTTTCGGCTGCTGTGTTGCATAATTCTTTGCCCATTCTCTGTAGCCCCTAACAGAAACCTTTAAATAATTGTAGCCCTTAAACCAAGCTTGATGGTCTATGTAGAACGAATCAAAGCCCGGGGAAGGACTTATTACCGGCTCGCCCACAGTATCAGAAAGGGTCAAAAGCTTACCCATAAAGTCAAACACTTGGGCAAAACTCTTCCCTCACCCGCCCGGCTGGAGCAGCTGAAACAAGAATTTCTGCAGGGGCTCACCCAGCCAAAATACCGTTATCTCTCCGACCACGACGTTCGTGCCATCGAACAAAAAAAAGCAGAATATCAGCAGGAATTGAGCAGCTTAAGCTCCCGGCAGCAAGAAAACAAGCTGCGGGAATTCATCGTCCGTTTTACGTATGACAGCAGCAAATTGTCCGGCGTGGCCGTAACCCTTCGTCAGACTTTTCTGATTTTGCAGGAAGGCATCATGCCGAAAGACCTGAAGAATCTAAGGACCGCCAGAGAATTGGAAAATCATCAACGGGGCGTCCTGGCCATTACCAAATATCAAAGACGATTAACGGTGAAATTTATGAAAAAACTTCATACCATTCTCTTTGCCGGCGTTGACGATTCTGTTGCCGGAAAATTACGGGATGAATTGGAAAAAAACGTCAAAATCGCCGGGACGTCCTATGTCCCGCCACCCTGGCCGCGGCTGAAGAAAGAATTAGAACAGTTCTTGGCTTGGTATAAAGTAGAAAGTAGAACTTTACACCCTTTGGAATTAGCAGCTTTGATTCATGCCCGGATCATCACTCTCCAGCCCTTTGCTGACGGCAATAGCCGCTTGTCTCGGCTCCTGATGAACTGGATTCTTTGGAAGAAGCATTATCCACCGATAGATATTCCCATTGAAGATTTGGAAAATTACTATCAGGCCTTGGATCAATATCAAATCGAAAAAAAAGAGCAGCCGTTTGTGAATTATATCAAGAAACGATATTTGGTTGATGGGAAACACTCTTTCCCAACTTTTAAATAACCTGTTTGTTCTCCTACTGGTATCAGCCTGGATAAATTAGGTCGGAACACCAGATTCTTTTCTTCTGAAAAAACGGGCCGTTGACCAGCTTAACGCCAGATGCTCACCCCTTCAGCGACGGAAGGTGGAGGAACGGTTGCTGGTTGGGAGATCTCTACCTGCACACCATTAGGCTGTGCTAACAGTCCTGCTTCTTGCCGTAACAGTTCTTTCTTATCTGTCCTCTCCCAGGTGAAATCGGGATCGTTTCTGCCAAAATGCCCATATGCCGCAGTTTTTTTGTAAATCGGCCGGCGCAAATTTAGCTGTTCGATAATATTCTTTGGTCTGAAATCAAAATTCTTTCTGACTAACTCCACA
>JAHFSD010000041.1 GCA_023265925.1 archaeon | reverse complement strand
GCCTGATTGCCAATGAAATCCTTGACAAGTATAAGTGGTATAAGAAACAGGGACAATTGGACGAGAAACCGGTCGTCTCCATCGTGCTGGAGGAAGCGCCTCGTGTTCTGGGCAGCCGGGTGTTGGAGCAGGGCAGCAACATCTTTGAAACGCTGGCGAGGGAAGGCCGGAAATTTAAAGTAGGCCTGATTGCCATCACGCAACTGCCGTCGGAAATTCCCAAGAATATTCTGGCTAACATGAATACGAAAATTATTCTGGGGATTGAAATGAATTCCGAGCGGCAGGCCGTGATTGATTCTTCTCCCCAGGATTTAAGTCAGGATTCCCGCACTATCGCCTCGCTGGATAAAGGGGAAGCGCTGGTGACTTCTACCTTTACGCGGTTTGCCGTGCCGGTCAAGATTCCATTGTTTCCGGAGTTTGTGAAAGGAAGGAAAAAGGAAAGCGGTGTTATACAAAGTTATCCGGGGTTAGGTATATAAAGTGAGTAAGAATCTTTCTTTTAATGAAACACCATCTTTTCATCACCGGCATTTTACTGGTTACCTTTTTATTGGCCCAATTCATCGGCATCGCCGTCGTGTATAAGTATATCGACCCGATCAAAAGCCAGGAGGAAGGAAAAACGGTCTTCAAGCCGTTACCGATCGGCGAGAGGCCGCCCATCGAGGAAAAAACTTCCTACATTCCCGTCATCCTCGCTATCCTGCTGGGTACGGGACTGTTGCTCCTGCTGATTCGTTTCCACCTGGACTGGGTTTGGAAAGCCTGGTTTTTGATTGCGGTGGTCGTGGCCTTGACAGTTTCCTTATCGGCTTTTATTACCCCAATTACTGCTTTTATCATCGCTCTTCTGGCCGGAGCGTGGAAGATCTTCCGGCCTAACGTCTGGATCCAGAACTTTACCGAGCTGTTTATCTATGGCGGGCTGGCGGCAATCTTCTCGCCAATGTTTAATTTATGGTCAATCAGCATCCTGCTGGTGTTGATTGCGATCTATGATGCCTATGCGGTCTGGAAGTCCAAGCACATGGTCACGTTAGCGCAATCACAGGCGAAGTCAAAGATCTTTGCAGGATTATTGATCCCCTATAAAATCGGAAAAGTACTCAAACCGCCTGGAGCAGCCGGCCCGCGAATTCCCGTTAAAGTCCGGACGGCAATTTTAGGAGGAGGAGATCTTGGTTTTCCGTTGATGTTTGCCGGTGTCGTGTTGAAGCAGCTGGGCTTATGGCAGAGTTTAGTTATTCCCTTTTTTGCCTTGGGCGGATTAGCCTTGTTATTATTCCTTGCCGATGAAAAGAAATTTTATCCGGCAATGCCGTTTATTGCCGCGGGCTGTTTTGTTGGCCTGGCTATCGTAAAACTTGTTACCCTGGTGATCTAGGATGAAAAAATAGTTGGTTTGCTTGCCGTACTTTTCGTGGTGCTGATCTCTTGTTCTTCCTTTCTCCAGCAATGGTGTGAAGATGTTTTGTATATTTACCGGGTGCCCGATGATCTCACTGATTTCCCGGTATGAAATTTCTTTGTGTAGCTGCCTGAACCATTGCTGGAGAAAGGCTGCTGCCTCAGCCCCGCCCAGAATTCACTCCACTAACTCCACCCGCAACTCTCTAATTTCAATCGTCTTCTGCGGCTTGACTTTTAAGGCGTTATTGCCCGGCTTGACGTCGGCACTTAAATCTATGGCCAAGCTGTTCTCTTTGGTATCAAAAGGGATCAGATCGCCATTAAACACCAAGTCACCAAATTTCGCGGTGGTCACATCCACAAAATCAAGAGTCAACCGCACCCGTTTCCTTTCTTTCTTCACGTCCTCATACTGCTCCTGGCTCAGCTTGAAATAATAGGTAGGAAATTCAATTTCCTTCAGTTTGGAGAGCAGGACGATGTGCGAGATAATATACGTCCCCCGTTCCGTCTTAAATACCAGCTCATTTTCTCCCGCTTCCAGCAGGGCCGGCGAGATTTCCAAGGGCACAATGGCCAGGTCACAATCCGGGATAGTCTGGTAAATTTCGTTGCCATTCAGCTGCACGGCCAACTGACCCACTTCCGTAATGATGCATTCCGGCTGGAATTTTAAGGTTGCTTTCTCCAAGTTACGCTTTTCCGTTTCAGAAACTAAGAAAGTCGTCCGGGAAGAGCGGGCGTCGATATTCGTCACGTCGGCAACAATCTTCAGATTTTCCAGCTGCATTTCATTGGTTGCCCAGAAGGCGATGCCCGGCGAAGAGACGGCAAACAAGAGCTCATTGTCTTCCTGCAGCAGGTTCTTGGGCAGGGAAATTGGTTTCGCGCTCTCGATTTCAGAATTAAAAATATCTTCCCCATTAAGTTTTATTTTCAACCGCCCTTCGGCGCTTTGCACGCCAAACGACAACAGGACATCATTGGTATTGCTCAAATCAGGGAGGCGGAATTTAAAGATGCTCTGCTCTTCAGAAAATATTCCTTTTTTAGCATAAGCCACGTTCTTTTCTACCAGAATTTTGGTTTCTGTCTTGGTATAAATAGTGACAACGGGCAAAGGATGCTCAATTTCCTTCTGCCCCAAATAATCAATCCGGCCCGGGAAAACGCTCAGCAGGCTGGTTACGGGAGGAACTTTTTCCATCTGTTTGCCAGTTGCCGTTGTCTTATTCTGCTCGCCCAACAACTCGGCCCTCTCGGCGGGAGGAAGGAAGACAATAAAAGCGATGAGAACGCCCAGAATTATCGCTAACAGAACTGCTGCTCCAGCTGCGGATTGGCCTGTTTTCCTCATAGCAGGTATAGAAAATTTAAAGGTATATAAAGTATTCTGTTCTTGGGCACAATCTACTTATTGTCGAGGTTCATCATCAAATCATCGATAGTCTGATAAGGTACTTTCAACACCGAAAACAATCTTTTTTGCACTTCCTGCCGGGGAAGGTTTTTTCGGCGCACGTAATGAGAGACAGTGGCATCATCAACACCCAACTGCTCGGCCAGCCAGTGCTGCGTCCGGCCCAATTCTTTTAATTTAGTGGTTATCAAATCACTTAATTCCCGGTTAAGCCAACGCTGCTGCCTCTGCCGAATTTTGGAATTATAATATACCGCCAGGGAAGGAAATCCTTTATTTCTGGCAATCTGCTCCATATATTCCTGATCTGAGGCAAATCCCCGCTGCCGGTAAAGATGGCGCAGGTATTCAGTTCTGGAAGCAAATGATTGACCAGTGGCTGGGTTAATTTTTTGGCGGGCTAAGTACTGGAGGTAAGCGCTGTAGGAAGAAAACTTTTGCCGACGGGCTAAGTACTCTTTATAGGACGTATGCCCTTTTTTTCGTGCCAGATGCTCCGTATACCTGCTGTACGGCGAAAACCCCTTCCTGCCGATAGGACGTTCGCCATTCCTGGTTTCAGGAGAAAATCCCCTCCTTGCCAGCACATATTCCCGATATTCCTTAGGGGAAGCAAACCCCCTTTCGGCAGCCCTGGTGTAATTATAGGCAGTGCCATACGACACCTTTGCTCGTTGGGCAATTTCCTGGATAATTTTTGTGATCGAACGACCTCTGACGAAGTCTTCTGCCTGGCCAGCGGTTTCCGTAGCGAGTAACCACTGCTCATAGAGCTCCTGCATAAGTTGCTTGGTCTCTTCTGACACGGGACACATTTCCTTGTTCAGGATAGGCGAAGACTATTTATATCCCTTCTCCTTCCGTTGCGGCATGGACATCCTGCACCGCGATTTCAAACAGGGAAAAGTAAAATTAAAAGTAACCAGCCTGGAAGACCTCTGGTACCTCAGCCATTTAATTGATCCCGGCGACCTGCTCACCAGTAAAACGACCCGCAAAATCAAGCTGGGTGAAGGGGAGAATATACAGGCAGTGAAAAAAACGATGACCTTGACTGTTGAAGCCGAAGAAACACAACTCACCGAAACCTCCCTACGGATCAACGGAAAAGTGAAAGCCGGTCCGGAAGACGTGCCGAGAGATTCCTATCACACCATCACTCTGGTGGAAGGCAGCGACTGCCTCCTGCAAAAAGAAGAATGGTTCTCCTACCAGAAACAAAAGCTGGAAGAAGCCGCTGAAAAGAAATATTCCTACCTGCTCTGTATCTTCGATCGGGAAGAAGCCATTTTTGCCTTAACTAAACCAAAAGGCTACGAAATCCTGGTGAAACTGCAGGGGGAAGTGCCTAAGAAAGGCCGGGCAGTTACGATTAAAAAAGAATTCGGGGAAGAAATCATTAAAGCCTTGGACGTCTATGCCGGCCGATATGAGCCGGAACGG
The DNA here is from genome assembly GCA_023265925.1 of archaeon. Classification (GTDB taxonomy): domain Archaea; phylum Nanobdellota; class Nanobdellia; order Woesearchaeales; family GW2011-AR9; genus JAHFRS01. The sequence goes on along the minus strand of JAHFSD010000041.1, from coordinate 3,976 downwards.
ATCATTGTGGCTTCACCGGCGTTCTATAAAGAAGATCTATTGAAAAAAATTACCTCACCGGAATTAAAGAAAAAGATTGTGCTGGCAACCTGTTCTGATGTCAGCGAACGTGCTTTGGATGAAGTGCTCATCCAGCCGGAATTAGCTAAAACCCTGCAGAGCAGCAGAACCAGGCAGGAGCAGGTCTTAGTGGAAGAGCTATTGAAAGAAATTAACAAAGGGAACCTGGCTGCCTATGGCTGGAAGGAAGTGCAGCAGGCCGTTCAGGCGGGAGCAGTTCATCTGGTTCTGCTTACCGATGCTTTCATCAGGAAACGCCGATTAGATGGGACCTATAAAGAAGTCGATGAGCTTCTCCAGGCCGTTGACCGGCTGCAGGGAGAGATTCAGATCATCTCTGCCGAGCATGAAGGGGGAAAAAAGCTGGCCGGGCTGGGAGGAATTGCCGCACTGGTACGATATAAACTGGCCTGGTAACCACCAAACAGCATTCATTGTAAACTAATCTATATTGTGTAAAACCACAACCTTTTAATAGTAGTTATATTTCCTGATAGCCAAGTAACAAAATAAAAAACCCAACCGCAGCAAGCTGCGGGGTTTTTTAGTGTTTGTTGGGAAATTTATTCCTTTCACTGCCAGCAGCGGGGTTTTAGACCCAACAAACAAATAAATAATTTAAAAAGAGGGGGGTTTGAGACTATGATTGTAAAAGAAGAATTATTAAGCAAGCTACGACGGTATTTCGACCTCAACCTGTACGAGGTCAAGCTCTGGACAGCTTTATTGAGCCGGGGCGTTTCCACAGCCGGAGAGCTCTCGGACATTGCCGACGTGCCCCGCAGCAGAAGCTACGACGTTCTGGAATCGCTGGAAAAGAAAGGCTTTGTGATCATGAAGTTAGGCAAGCCGATCAAGTACATTGCCATTCCGCCCGCAGAAGTCGTCGACCGGGTCAGGAAGCACATGCATGTCGTGGCCGGGGAGAAAGTCAAGCGCCTGGAAACGGTGCGGGGCTCGCCATTGATGGCTGAGCTGGAATCATTGCACAGCACTGGGATTAACCTGGTTGACCCATCGGAGATGAGTGGCGCCTTGCGCGGAAGGACTAACCTGCATAACCACTTGGACTTCCTGATTAAGGAAGCCAAGAAAACGATTAACATCTGCACTACCGAGCAGGGTTTCATCCGCAAAGTGGAAGGATTACGGGGCGGCCTGGAGAAAGCCAAGCGGCGCGGGGTACGTGTCCGCATCACGGCACCGCTTACCAAAGACAATAAGCGCATGCTGGAGTTGGTGAAAGGCATCGCCGAAGTCAAGCATAATGAGAACATGGATGCCCGCTTTGTCACGGTGGACGGCAAGGATACGGTCTTCATGACCATGCATGACAAGGATGTCCATCCCAGCTATGACTTGGGCATCTGGGTGAAAGCGCCGTACTTCACGACAACGATAGACACGCTGTTTAACCAGGCCTGGAACACGAAGTAAAAAGGATTTATTCCTTTTTTTTCTTTATTTTTTTAGCATTACGTTTATAAATCAATCACCATTCTATTCTTCCCATGGTTATTCCCGGTCTCGTCGCCAAACTTCATGCTTTAGAACGTACCGTTCTTCCCGTTTTACAAAGCGAAACTGAACTTTCTGCCATCATGAAAGCAGCTGGCTTGCAGGAAGTAGAGGTAGTCCGGGCCCTGCAATGGCTGGAAAATAAAGAGATCCTGAAAATTCATTCTGAAAAAAAAGAAGTTGTTGTTCTTGACGCCAATGGCCTGCGCTACAAGCAGGAAGGATTGCCGGAACGGCGCGTGCTGAAAACACTTACTGACAACTTCCAGCCCTTTTCCACCATTGCGGGCAAGACCAAACTTGCGCCGGAAGAGTTGACTGCCTCCCTTGGCGTGCTCAAAAAGAAAGTGGCCATTGAGCTGCGCCAGGAAAAAGAGTTGGAAGTAAAATTAGGAATTCAGGGCAAAAAACTGCTGCAGGAAAAGATGCTGGAAGAAAAGCTGTTGCATAAGCATTTCCCCCTGGCTGTTGATAACCTAGAGGAGGAAGACAAATTTGCCCTGGCCGAGCTGAAGAAGCGCCGGCAGATAATTAAAGTTGAGGAGCGGAAAACCGTGACGGTGGAATTAACGGAACTGGGAAAACAATTGTCGGCCCTCAAAATTCACAAGGACGTCACCAACCGTCTTACTCCGGGAATGCTGAAGACGGGTGAGTGGAAAAAGCAGGAGTTCCGGGCCTATGACGTGGAGATTAATGTGCCAACAGTTTATGGGGGGAAGAAACACTTTGTCACCCAGGCAACGGAATACGCCAAGCAGGTCTGGATGGAAATGGGGTTTAAGGAAATGACCGGGAATTATGTCGGGATCTCCTTTTGGAATTTTGATGCTTTATTTACTGCTCAGGACCATCCCGTGCGGGAACTTCAGGATACTTTTTATGTGGGGGAACCAGAACAAGGCATCCTGCCTGATAAAAAGATTGTTGAAGCAGTGAAAGAAATGCATGAACGGGGAGGAAATATAGGCAGTACCGGATGGCAATATTCCTGGAGCGCTGAAGAGGCAAAAAGAAAGGTGTTGCGCACGCACACGACCATATTAAGTGCAAAAACCATCGCCGCGCTTAAGGCCGCAGATTTGCCAGCAAAATTTTTTGCCATTGGAAAAGGGTTTCGGAATGAAGCGGCTGATTGGAGCCATTTGTTTGAATTTAACCAGACGGAAGGCATCGTAATTGATGAAAAAGCAAATTTCCGTCATCTCTTAGGATACTTGCGCGAATTTGCCAGGAAAATGGGTTATCCCGCCGTCCGCTTCCGGCCAGCCTACTTTCCCTATACTGAACCTTCGGTGGAAGGCGATGTCTACGATCCCGTGCATAACAAATGGATTGAATTTATTGCCGCCGGAATTTTCCGGCCGGAAGTGGTAGTCCCTCTCCTGGGAAGAGATATTCCTGTTTTGGCCTGGGGTCCGGGGATTGATCGGATGATTACGAACTCCTATGGATTAACGGATATCCGTGATCTCTACAAGAATGACCTGAAACAATTGCGCGAATTGAAGGTGTGGTTAAAATGAGTGAATCGCGACCGAAAAGATTGCCGGAAAAAATATCTATTGCTGTTGGGATTCTCTCTCTCGCGCTCACTATCTACTTTTCACAAAATGAACAGTTTCAGATAATCTTTGTCTCGGCCACGTTTGTTTCCTTTGCTGCTTATTTTATTCTGCAAAACACCCTGCAAATCGCCGACCTACAGCAGGTACTCGATCAAACGAATGAACAAATGAACAGAATGAAAGAATCATTAAATGTTTATGAACGCTTGCTTAGATTAGAGAAGGAGGTCTTCAAAAATGGTAAAAAATAAAAAAGCACAGCAGTCGGCATGGGTATTAGTTATTTTATTGATTTTATTTTTGTTGTTTTTAATACTTAAAGCATTTGATATACTATAACCACTCATAAAAATGCCCACTATCACCTTAGACAAAACCGTCCTGGAACAATTGATCGGCAAGAAGCTGCCGCTGGAGCAGCTGAAAGACCGCATTTCCCTGCTGGGCACAGACCTGGAAAAGATTGAAGGCAATGAAATTGTAGTGGAAGTCTTTCCCAACCGCCCCGATCTGCTTTCCGAGCAGGGCTTTGCCCGCGCTTTGAGCAGTTTTATTGGTGTCAAGACCGGGTTGCGGCATTACAATGTCAGGAAGTCCGGACTGAAAGTGATAGTGGACCCTTCCGTCACCATGCGCCCCTACACGGCCTGTGCCCTGGTGAAAAATCTCCATTTCACTGCTGAAAAAATCCTGGAACTGCTGCAGGTGCAGGAGAAATTAGCTCTCACGCATGGACGGAACCGCAAGAAATCTGCCTATGGGCTCTATCCTGCTGATGCGATCAGTTTTCCGATTTCTTATAGTGCCAAAGATCCAGCACAAGTGTATTT
>JAHFSD010000056.1 GCA_023265925.1 archaeon | reverse complement strand
CAAAAAAAAGAAGAGATTGAGGATGCCCAGAAGCAGATTCGCGAATCACAGGATGAAATAACTGAGCAGCGGAAATGGAAAGATAAAGTGCCCATTCCACAAGTCGCTCAGGAAGATCTTGAAGGGTTAAGTGGCGAAGGCCGGGAATTGCTGAAAGTGCATAAAGGGGCCAAAGGAAAAAAAACTGAAACTGACAATGAAGAACAGCCATCTCAGGGTAAAAAGAAAGTGGTCAATCTGGAAGAGGCCGTTGCTCAGGAACAAGTGGAACTGCCTCCAGGTGCACGAGAGATGGAGTATGGCCCTCAGCCCGGCAGGCCTTTAGATGTAGATTATACCCGACAATTAAGCCAAAGGCCGATGGAGCAGTTATATCAGGAAATTTCCGGCCTTAACCGCGCGGCGGAAGAAAAAGGTTATCTAACTCGGGACGATCTGCGGCGGGTGGAATATCTTACCGGCGCGGTGGAAGAAAAATTTCGGGCGGTGGATGAAGGGAAATATTCTTTTACGGAAGCGATGGCGAGAGCCGCTTCCGTCACGCAGCAATTGGGAGCGCAGCTGCAAAACCTCTACAAGCGCGGCCATGAGAGTTCACAGAAAGACTGGTATTCAGGACGATAAAAGAATACTTTTAGGGCTATGGCAGAATATCATGCTGACAGATTTTGATGGGCCGAGGGAACGAAGAGTGATGGTGAAAGTGGTGGAATGGTGAGTAATCAGAATTTCAGATCTCAATCACTAATTTATGGTTGCCTTCTTCATGGAGGTAGCCTCTCTGGACAGTGGTGAGATTTAACTTTTTAACAATCCTGGTGGGCAATCTGATCGTAACGGAATTACCAGTTTTCCAGAATTTGATTTCTTTTCGTTCCACTCCCCATAATCCGGCCTTCTTAAGTTTGTCTTCCACGACCAACATAGATTCCTCTGGTAAATATTGCGTCAAGCATTTCGTACATATTTCCACATCTAAAATACCGCAGTCAATACCATCCTGTGTTACTCGTTCCTTTTTCCATTCAATGATTCCACCACAAGGGCACGGAATTTTTGGGGCTTGGTTTTTAGGTTTCATCTTCGGCTTATTCCATGCTTAATGGAGAAGTATTTTTAAATCTGTCGAGGTCAATATTTATATACTTAAAACTATTCCTCTAAAACCATGGTTGAATTTGGTACGGGCTATTCGATGCCTATGGACCGGGACTATGGACATTCTGCTCCCACTGACAATGCTACCAATGATGTTGGCGTCGGCATCGGTGATTTAGGGATGAGCATGGGTTTAGGTCCTGTTCCCAACGTTCATGCCGTGGGCGCTAAACTCCGGTCGGGAGCAAAAAAGTTAGAATTCGTCTTCACCGGCGCCGGGAAAGGGTCTGGGCAGGGACAAACGCCTGAAATGTATGGCCAGAAGCAGCGGCAGGCTCTGGAAGAGATGGGGAAAGCCAACGAAATTAATTGGACAACGCATGCAACGGTAGGGGTATACGGCTTAGCGGGGGCTGATCAGCAGGGTAATTTCTCTAAGACTCAGAAAAATTTTTCCGTGCAGGAAATCAAGCGCGCCATCGAATTTGCTGCGGACGTCGGCCGCGGCGGGCCGGTCGTGGTACATACCGGTGAATTTCAGCGGCCGCTGGTGGATGCGGAATGGAATGAACAAGATCCGGAGTGGAAAGGCAAGTTTCGCATGTATGCCGATGAAGGTGGCCGCACGACATTTAAAGTGGTCGATACGCGCACCGGCGGGCTCGTGGCGGAAGCACGAAAAAATAAAAACGTGGCGAAACCAGTCTGGAAAAAGTATGAGCCCGGGGATGATGTCTGGAAGGAGCATGGCGGCCAGGAGGAATATAAAGATCAGGATGGAAATAGCGTTAAGCGTGGTGATTATATTGATGCTTTTGGCAAAAAACTGGGTGCTGACAGCCGCATTCCCCGATTTAATAAAGAAAAAGGCGAGTTTGAAGTGACGCAATTGACGTGGGATGATTTAAAGAAAGAAGCGACGGAAATGACGGGACGAGCCCGTGATGATTGGCAAAAATGGAAAGCCAATAAATTAACTCCTGAAGAAATTAAAGATTCTAAGTGGCGGCGTTTTTTGAAGTCCGAAACTCAAGAAAAAGATATTGTGATCAAGCCCGAAGAAGCGTATATCATCTCTTCCATGGAAACGGCAGCTGCCAATAGCCGTGGCTGGGCCTATCAATACGGCGGGGATTATGATGAGTACGTCGAACAGGTCAAAAAATTACAGAAAGCTAAAATTTTTTATAAACAGATTGAGGATTCTACTGACCCTGAAGAACAATGGAAATTAAAAAAGCAGGTTCAAGGTATGCTGGGTGGTTTAGTGCCGGAAGACGCCGAATTTCCTTCCGAACTGATTGAAAAACAACTCAAAGGCATTCGCCATCGGATGATTCAGGCACAGGAAGCATCTTCGGGCCAGCTCACGCAGGCGGCGGAAGCCTTAGAAACCGTTCGTCACGTGCAAAGCGCGGAGACTTATGCCTTTAAAGAAGCCTGTGATGCCTATGCTGAATCGGCGATGAATGCCCTGCGGCATAGCGACAAGTTACGGCAGGAAGGCAAACTCAAAAAGCCACTGACGATTGCCATGGAAAATTTATTCCCGGAAACTTATGGGGCGCATCCCGACGAATTAATCAAGCTGGTTCATGGCAGCAGGGATCAGATGGTGGAACGGTTAAAGCAGCAGGGAATGGCGGAAGAAGAAGCTAAAAAGAAAGCTGTGGATCATATCACCTCCACCTTTGATACTGGCCACTTAAACATGTGGCGAAAATATTGGGTTGGCGATG
>JAHFSD010000040.1 GCA_023265925.1 archaeon | reverse complement strand
TTCGACATGCAGCGTATTCAGCTGCTCCAGCGTTTCCGTACCCTTTAAATTAGACAGGATTTTATTCTGCTCTTCCGCGTCTTCCAGAACGTGCTTTTTAACCCGCTCAATGACTTCGGCAGGAGGCAGGGCCAGATATTTGATGGGCTTGCCCACTTTCATCACGATAAAGCCTTTCTTCTCTAATGATTCCAGGACGTCATAGGCCCGGCTGCGCGGTACACTGGAAATATCCGCCAGTTCTCCGGCCGTGCTGACGCCTCTGCTTAACAGGGCGATCCATAATTTAGACTCGTAGCTGTTTAAGCCAAAGTCTTTCAAGCGGTTCAATAATTCTTTTTGGACGATCATGGTGTTTTCCTCGTGTGGTTTTAATGGTACTTGATTTTTTGAACACCCCACAACCCTTTACCTATTTAACACCACTCACCAGAAACCCCTGTTACGGTCCTTTTAGTGGCTACAAGAGGCACTTATTTATAAATCTTTCGGTCATTTAGCACTCTAAAGTGGTTAGGTGTATTGGTGGCGGACGATTTCATTGTTTAAGGCGATAATCAGGTTTTTGTAGAAGATGGCATTAACATTATCTAAATTATGCCTGTACCAGTTGTAGGGGCAGGCAATTCTCTTCTTCCGCTCCAGAGAACCTCCTTCCTGAGTCAGAGCATATTCGTTCATTAATTCCGGAGAAAAAGTCACACTCTGCGGTACGCTGAAGGAAGGGGCAGCTGACCGCGGATTGATGGCAATACCTTGATCAGCGTGGTAGCCATAAGGGTTAATTTCATCTTTACCGATGTAGAGACTGCCAATAATAGGGACCAATTCCAGCAGGATACCTAAATCATTTTGATCTGCTGTTCTCCAGGCTGATTCCCGTGCTCCTTCCCGTTGCAGTAGATTTTCTATATCTCTTCGCCGATCGGCAATTTCTTCCAAATCTTTTCTCGTTGCCTCCACCACCCCAGGAAGTAAGGAAGGCACTTTCTGAAAATCTATACCTTGCTCGGCCAGGAAGGGATGGTAGGGAGGAAGTTCTATCCGGTCAAAACTCCAGAACACTTTCCCCTCTCGCCCCTTCGTTTCCACTAAGACTATCGGAAACTGTTCCCGCCGGAAAAGGTAAAGGTCAAGAGTCGTCATTTTGAAACTACTTAATAGTTGTTATTTATAAATCTTCCGCTGGTTAAACACCAATGAGGACACGCGAACAACGTACTGTTGTTTTATAGCGAGTGTACAACATTTTCAAGGAAGCTGCCTGCTCAGAAAGAGTGGTTCCATCTACCCAAAGATTTATATAGAATAGTACTTTTTATCGTACGAAAAGAGGAACGTAATGGCAAATAAAATTATATAAACGATACCGCCGGTGAGAAAAATGAAACCCAACCAACCTGATGAAGAGGTAAGGCCAGATGACCTCGAAGAACAAGTTGATTTTCACATCGGTAAAGATGCGTTTAAAGGTCCATTTACCTGTCACAAAGCCAAAACACAGCTGCGAACAAAGCAGCTGGCCGTGAAGGGGATTTCAATTTCTTATGAGGCCTGGGAATGCCCAAAGTGCCAGAAGGAATATCTCGACAGCAAACAGGCCCAGCGGCTGGAAAAGATATGGGTTATTGAAAAGCTATTGCACGAGAAAACGATTCATTTTGACCGCACCATCAATTACGATGGAAAAGCGTTTTTCTTCCGCTTTCCTAAAGAGATTACCAATCATTGGCACCAGGATATGACTGCGCACATTGAGTTGCTGGCTACTAATGAATTTTTAGTGCGGATTGGGGAGGTAACAAAATAATTGCCATGATCTCTACTGCTCATCCACCGTAAACAGCGTGCTATCTTTCACCATAAATAGCCCGATCCTCGCCCCGGCATCAAGCCAGCCATGGGAATAATTTAACGCGGCAAAGGCTAACACCGCATCGTCTTTCTTCTCCAGAAAATAGCGGGCATCCTGATAGTAGCGGGTGGCCATGTCCAAAAAATCTTCGGCCTGGGCTCGGCGGGAAGGGTCGAGATGCTGCCGGGCTTGTTCGAGGGCTTTGTTGGTGATAGAGAAATATTTTTCCAGTTTTTCTTCTGTAATCGTCGCCGAAACCATTTACTTCCTCCTTCCCACCTGCGGCCGGCGCACCGTGATCGGCAGAACCCCTTCCTTAAATTCCAGCAAGGCAATTTCAATCGGGTCATATTTCACCGCCGCCAACTCTTCCGGCGTCAATTTGACCAGGAAAGGCGCGCCCATCGATAACTGTAACGCCCGCGAGCCAATCATCCGGGCAATCTCGTATTTAGTGTAATCAGTGATCTCTTCCGCTTCGGCAGCTGTTTTTTTCATGATTTATTCATAATTTATTCATGACTTCACCAAGCTATTCAGCGTCTTCCTTAAAAATTTTGCCTTCTCCAAGGCCAGATCAATCATCGCCGAGATCTCTTCCATGGTCAACGGCGCATCGCCGCCTTTCTGCAGGGCCGATAAAATGCCTTTGTCATCGCTGGCGACGGTCAACCGGGCATCATAAGCATCTTCTTCTTCCCGCGTGGGGTCAATCAACAGGCTGGTGCCTATTTTATAGATCGTGACGGGCACGGGCTCTTTAATGATGGGTAAAGTCTCTTCCGTTTTATGCTTATAGTCGATCGCACCAGTCTCGGGGTCAACGACCGGGAAATGTGCCGACTTTAACGCGGCCAAGACCGCCAGGCCGGCGGCATCAAACAGGTTGCCGTCATCGTTAATAGTAATAATATCAATCATCATGAACCAGGCTTTTTCGCCCGGCGTAATGCACAGCTTTTTCATGTCAATCGCCTTGGCTTCGCGAATGCCGCGGTCAATGACTCTCGCTAACTCTACCGCCTTGATGCCAGGCGGGCCGGGCTCATACTCCGGGCTGGATAACGGCAATAATTCCGCATTGACCATGATGCCGCCTTCATCCGGCGTGTCATTATAGGGTTTTTCAATCGCCAATTTCACGCCCGCGAGAATCACCGTTTTACCAATCTGCACTTTGGCAGAGCCTTCGGCCGTCCAGGAAATGTTGGTTTCAATCACGATCGGCTGGCGGTACTCCTGCACGTTCCTTCCATCCAGGCGTTGGCCGGTACTGGCCAGCCGGGCAATCGTTTCGGAATTGACATCCATGGTTTACTCCCTGACAAATTTTTCTTTCAGTGCTTTTATCTGTACCTGATAGACCTTTTCCGTCGCTCTCTTGGCCATCTCCAAAGCTTTCAGCAGATGCTGCTTGGAAATCTCGCCGTCCATCTGTAACAAGGTAATTTCTTTTGTGTTATGAGTCATGGCCACGGGAATGTCCGAGACCACGCCAGGATAGGCTTCCTCCTGGTAATTTAAATCGGCGACGACAGTCCCTTCCACCTGTCCGATGGCCACGCTGCTGACCAGGTCTTTCATGGGAATGCCGGCATCGGCTAAGGCGATGGCCGCGGCAGAAATGGCTGCACATCTGGTCCCGGCATCCGTCTGCGGCAGGTCTACAAAAATATCTACCACGGCATTGGGAAAATCCGTTAAATCAATCACGGGATTGAGCGCAAAATTCATGACTTTAGAGATCTCCTGTGCCCTTCTGTTCTGTCCCGGCCGGATGCGCTCGCCCGAGCCCGAGAAGGGCATCATGCTGTAATGGCAGCGGATAATCCCGGTTTTAGGATTCTGCAAAAAGCGGGGGAATAACTCTCGCGGCCCATAGACGGCACAGTAGGCAATGGTATTGCCAATCTTGAAATATGCGGAACCATCGGCGTTAGGAATCACGCCGGCTTTGGCTTCCATGGGACGAAGCTCTTCCAGGTCCCGTCCATCTGATCGTTTGGTGTAAGCCATCTTATTTCTGCTCCAGGAATTGTTGAATCTTATCAGTCAGCCCGTCCTGATGTGCTTTCTCTTCAATGATCCTGATCGCCCGTACGGCAGTAAGCTCTCCTGCCGGCGTGCCCTTGATGCCAATTAACCCATTCTGCCCTACCGTGATCTCGCAGCCGGTTTTCTGCTTGATCAGCGAAATCATGCTGCCCTGCTTGCCAATCACTCTCGGCACTTTCTGGCAGTTGATTTTAATGATCCGTCCGCCCGGCAGGGGGGAACAGCCGGGCTCGCGCATGCTGACATCAATCAGGTTTTGCGAGGTGACTTTGATAATGGTAACAACCACATAATCGCCAATGGCGATGAGCTTGCTTAAATCCTCATCTTTCCGGACGAAGCGGGTGGTGGCATCTTTTACGTTTAACAAGGCGGAATAAGCTGTTCCGGTATCCACTCTCCAGCCGGACATGGTGATGTCAATCACCTTGCCGATGATGCGGTCGCCGGGCTTGGGGATGTAGGGGCCGGCTAACGGCGTTATTTTGAGAACGTGCCCGGAAACAGTAACGAGACCCAGAACTTTGGAGTAGATTTGTTCACCCTCGCGATAGGTATTCTCACCAGGCAGGAAGTCCAGGCCCTCGGCCAAGGCTTCACCGGGAATCACAATGTCCCGCTCTTTCGTCAGTAAACCCATAGTTATCCGCACCTATATTTCTGATGGTACTTTTACTGTGACACGTGCGGCGTTGGTAGTCTTTTCACGCTCACAACCCTTAGTTTAAGCGGCTCATTTAAAAGGTTTTTGGTGATTTAAATCCAATGGAAGAGAACATGCCGGCTACCAACAAAGTTAGGCCGCCTGAGCAAGAGCGTGCTTTCTTGCCCGGCGGGCAGCAACTTTTTCTTTAATTGAAGCGCGACAGAAGTTCAGTTCCAGATGAGTCTCCGGAGAGAAAATAACCGGGAGGTATTCTTCAATCATTGCCAGATAGCCGCTGCGCCAGTCCAGGTTTTGCCAGCGCACAGTTCGTTCCAGCTTTTCCACTGTTGGCTTTCCCAGCGAGCGGTTGAACAGCCACTTGTCACGGTTGCGGTCGTAGGCCGGCTGGTCATTATAGCGTAAATCCCGTAACTCCGCCTCTGCGTTATCGAGTTTAGTTATCTGCTCATTAAGCCGTTTCAGGTGGCGTTGGACTTGCCGGTAACGCTGTTTTGACACTCTCCTGATCTTCCAGGAATGAAAATAATCGATCTTCATCCAGGGAGCACGTTTTTCTTTTAAGGGATAATATTTTTTTATTAAAGCAATAAGGTGAGAGTCTCTTTCATCCTGAGAATAGATGTATCTCCGTCTAGGGTAGGCAGTTTCATACAACGTTCGCCCGAGAACCTGCGGTTTAAGTGCAGTTTGTTCCTCCGGGCTTAAATTGCTCCATAACTGATCAACCAGTTCCAGAAGAGATTCCCGCTCTCGCCGATTTCCTTGCTTGCTTAAGGCCGGACCAAGCCGATCCTGCTTTCGTTTTATTGTTCTTACACCTGACCGTATTTTCCGCAGGGTGGAAAAGTCTGTCCGGGCGATGGTCTTTTCTTCCTCCAGCGATTGCCAGTAATCATCTTTGGCCACCACTAATTGCAGTCTCGTCTGGACGACGTCTCCCTGATCATTTAATTTCATTTTGCAGTACACGGCTTTATTGGGAAAACCAACTTGAGGTACATAAAGTCTGGTAGTAAGTTCATTCTCATCGTCATGGTAATAGGCCATCAGAGTGGGCGATACCTTCACGCTTTTTATCCACTTATCGTCATACACCTGTTGTCCGGCAACGAGCATGTCTAAAGACTCGGCCGGATCCTTCAGGCGATTGATCATGGCGGCAAATTCTTCCGGCTTATAATAAAGAAGAGTTTTGAACTCCCGTGTTTCGGCTTCGTATCCTCTAGTTTTACCAATCCGAATCCGTTGTCTTGTCAGTTGCAAAATTGGGCCAAAAGTTTTCCAGAACGGATCAATCAGGTATTTTCGTTCCATTCCCAGGTCAGCGATCAAGGCAAAATGATGCTCATTCAGCGGTTTTGTTTTGTTGTTCTGTTCCACCCGGCGGAAATCAACGAACTGGATGATTTGCGGCTTAATTCCGTACACTTCCAGGTCCAGGTAGAGACGAGGAATGATCGTCGTGCAATTATCTCCCGGAATGTTTTGAAATTGTGCTTCGTGCGGCCAGGGAGCATAATTTCCCAAACGCAAATGCTGGAAGAATCCATAATAGGCTTTACTGTAAAAATACATGGCTCCACCGGCATATTCAAATTTTCCTGCCAGGGGATTGGCTCCCCGATAATTATCGAACCTTTTCTGTGCCAGACCGACTGATTCCTGCGGAAAGGGATGTGCCATCGTCTAGGAAAACACCTTAAACCACCCGAAATTGAATAAATTTAGTAGAGGAGATTAGTAGAGGAGAGTATCTTCCACTCCCGTGCTATATCTTCGTCGGGGCGGCGCGGCACCGGAAGGCTGGCCTTTTTCGACCGTAGCTCGTTGAAGGTCATAGACACCAGCTACCTTAACCCGATGCTTGTCGGCGTCATACTTTTCAATCCCGGCTCTGGCCAAGGCGGACTGAAAGGCAGTGTCGGGGTTTGCTTCCCGTTTTCCAGCCACATACCCTTTTTTCAATTGCCGCACACTCACTCGGTAATTGACGGCGGCAGCGGCAAGATTGTCCTGCGAGGGAAGAACAAAGCCCTGTTCTCCGGCAACTTCCCGTGCTGTTTGATACAAGTCATATAACGCCTCTTCCAACGTAGTTCCTTTTCCTTCTAATGTCTGTCGTACCATGGTTGCACCCCTAACTTTATTTTTCTCCTTCTAGAATAGTGCTTCTTTTTAAACCTTTTGCAGTTTGAATCTGGCGCCGCCAAGCTTTACCATTTTTTTGGCACCGGATTGAACAGATTCCGGAACGGCTAATTCCAGTTGCCATCTAGGGCTGGTTCCTTCCCCCCCAAGCACCATATCACAAAATAATAGTATGCAAACATTTATATAGTATTTGTATTTTTCTATACTATAAAAATTGTGGACATTGCTATGATTCCGCCTAATCCCTTCAATCCCGGATCGCCCGTTGACCCTGACGATTTTGTAGGAAGAACTCAGGATTTGGAAAGTTTTCGGCAGAAACTGAGGCAAACCATCAATGGCTCATTGGCAAGTATGTCAGTAGCCGGGGGCTATGGGATAGGAAAGACTTCTTTTTTACATAAGTGCAAAGCCATTGCGGAAGAACAAAACGCCTTGCCCATCTATTTTTCGTTGAATGAAATGGATGAATTGACCAGGGAAAAGTTAGCAAGGGTGCTGATGGAGAGAGTGCAGGAAAAGGTCAATGAAGAGGTGATCCTTCAAAGAATATCATCCCATATTCTCGCCATGCTGAAAAAAATTAAGATCAAAACGGAAGGGGGTGTAGAAATCAGCCTTTCAGAGCAGCACCACGAAACTGTTCCCAATCTTCAATCGGCCTTAACGGCAACCTGGGAGAGCCTTAAAGATATAAAAACAGCGATGGTTTTTCTCATTGATGAAGCGAGAGTTCTGGAACGAAACCGTGCCGAACTGGTCCTCTACTTACGAGCTGTGTTAGAGCAGTTGCAATTGAACAAGACGCCGGTCACGATCGTCCCAGCCGGAAAGTTAACGATTACCGGCCCTTCCGGAACAGGGTTTTCCCCTTTAGTCAGGACGTTCCCTCCGGCAATTTTAGAAAATTTCAGCTATCAGGAAAGCAGATCATTCATTGATAAAAAACTGCACAGTGTGGGAATGGCTGTCGGCGAAGAAGTCCTTAAAAAAATTTATCAGGTAACCGAAGGCCATCCTTTCGTTCTTACTGCTTATTTAGCAACAGCCTATTCAAAGTTAACATCAGAAGATTCAGAATTAAAGTTGGAACATTTTGTGGCCGCCGATTTGGAATTTGTCAAGAGAGTACTCGCTCCCTTTTTTTCCAGATTTTATGATCAATCCGGCAAGAGCAGCCGAAAAATCTTATACGAAATGGCGATCCACGCTCAGGAAGAAATCTCGCTTTCCGGGCTCAGCGCTCAATTACAGAAGAACAGCAATGAAATTTCACCCCATATTGGAAAACTGGTTCAGGAAGGCGCCATCGTCAGGAAAGAGCGGGGAAAGTATCGGTTGTTTCATCACTTACTTCGCAATTATATATTGCATAAGAACCAATAGTTTCTTTTTTGGCCACCTGTTGTGAAAAAGGCTGTTGCTTGCTGATAAACAAATCACGAACGGAGCAAAATGGAGTGACTCGACCCGTGTGCTGTAGTTGGGATCTTTTTTTCCTCTGCAACTTATTCCACCACCACCTGCCCATGGGTGATAAATGATTTGCGTATATCGAACGTTCCGTAGACGGTGTCTTTTATAAATAGGCACCACTGTCATTACGTAATCTTAATAAATATTTACACGAATTACTTCTGACGTAGCTGCTGTATACGATTCTCTTTAATCTTCGGGATATGCCTGTTTAATTAGATTTAACAACTGAAATCTCTCTCCTAACTTTACTCTTATCTTCGCCCTTTCTGCTGGCGTTCTCCATTTCTTTTCTTTTGGA
>JAHFSD010000022.1 GCA_023265925.1 archaeon | reverse complement strand
CGGTGGTGCGGCAGGCCCTGCGTGAGCGGGTAAAACCGGTCTTATTCATCAATAAAGTTGACCGGCTGGTGAAAGAATTAAAATTCACGCCCGAACAGATCTCGCAACGGGTGATGAAGCTGGTGACTGATTTCAACCGCCTGGTGGAAGACATCGCCGAAGCGCAGTACCGGCAGATCTGGAAAGTGAGCGTGCCGGAGGGCAGCGTCGCCTTTGGCTCCGCGCGGGAAAATTGGGCCCTTTCGTTCCCCTATATGCAGAAACGTAACATTAAATTTAGTGACATCTTAAATATTTACCAGATGGAAGGGGAAGAGCGCCAGAACTGGGTCTGGGAACATTCGCCCTTGCATGAAGTTATCCTGGACATGATCATCAAGCATCTCCCTGATCCGTTGACAGCACAGAACTACCGCGTGCCTAAGATGTGGCACGGCGACCTGGAATCGAGTTTTGGGCAGGATTTGGTGAATTGCAATCCGCAGGGCAAGCTGGCTTTTGTCATTACCAGAATCGTGATTGACCCGCGTTCGGGAAAGGACATTTCCGCTGGCCGGCTCTTCAGCGGCACGATCAGAAGCGGAATGGAAGTCTGGCTGAACATGGCCAGGCAGAAGCAAAAAATTCAAAATGTCTATATCTACAACGGCGTCAAGCCGGAACTGATTGAATCCCTGCCGGCGGGAAATGTTCTGGCGATTTCCGGCGTAGTCGGCTTTGCCGGCGAAACCGTTACGGTTGAGCCGGAAGAGGCTTTTGAGGAACTGAAACATATCTTTGAGCCGGTGATCACTAAAGCCATCGAGCCCAAAAAGCCGGGCGATTTGCCCAAATTGATTGAAGTTCTGCGCAAAGTTGGCCGGGAAGATCCCTCGATCAAAATTGAAATCAATGAAGAGACCGGGCAGAACCTGATGAGTGGCATGGGCGAGCTGCATCTGGAGATTATTGAAAACCGAATCATTACCGAGAAGGGCGTGGAAGTAAAAACATCTCCTCCCATCGTCGTCTATCGGGAGACGATCACTAAAGCCAGCCCGGAAGTGGAAGGAAAATCACCTAACAAGCACAACAAGCTTTATTTCAAGGTGCAGCCGCTCGATCCGACGATTGCCGCCGGCATCAAAGCCGGCTCGATTCCCGCCGGGCGGTTCAAGAAGAAAAATGAGGAGATGATCAGTTTTCTGCGGGAGGAAGTGGGCTGGGATGCCAAAAGGGCAAATATGGTCAAGGCGGTCAGGAACGGTAACATGTTCCTCGATGAAACCCGCGGCATTGTCTATATCAATGAAATCCTGGAGATGGTCCTGGACATGTTTGACGACGTGATGAAAGCGGGCCCTCTGGCAAAAGAGCCCTGCATCAACGTCATGGTCAGCTTAACGGACTGTACGCTGCATGAGGATGCGATTCACCGCGGCCCGGCCCAGATGTATCCTGCTGTCCGGGAAGGGATCAGGGGAGCGATGATGCAGGCGGGCCCGGCGATGTATGAGCCACTGCAGGTGATGCGCATTGAAGTGCCGCATGAATATCTGGGGGAAATTACCAAATTAGTCTCGTCCAAACGCGGGCAGCTGTTAGACTTGACGCAGGAAGGAAACATGAGCATTATCAAAGCCAAGTTGCCGGTGGGAGAAATGCTGGGCTGGAGTTCCGATCTGAGATCGGCAACGGAAGGCCGGGGCAGTTCCTCTTTGGTCGATCAGATGTTTGAGAAATTGCCCTATGAATTGCAGGAAAAAGTACGGGGGCAGATCATCAAGAGGAAAGGGTTAAGTGCGGGGGAGTTGGGGGCGTGATGTTTTGTTCTTATTGGTGTAGAGTTGGCCAATATTAGCCGATCCGCCAGTAACCTAAGGGTAGAACTCTATTTTTCCTGTTAACTTCTCCTGGACTTCCTCATCAAAAGTAACCAATTTCACTCCATAATAATCAGCGGTTGCGGCGATGAGCGCGTCAGCACCTTTTATTCCATGCTGTATGGCGAGAGCACAAGCCAAGGAAACCACTTCTTCATTTTGGTGAAAGAGTTGAAGCATGCCGCCCTCTATCCAGCTGTTTAATTTATGAAGAGTCATTTCGGCACTTTCTTTATTGGCACGCCGCCGCAGAACACCGCAGACCTCGACCAGAATGAGATCGGTTATCGCCCCTTCGATAGCTCCGTCAAAAACATTATGGAAAATCTGTTCTGCTTGGGGAGTATGTTTATCAATGATAAAGAAGGAAACCACTGCTGAAGTGTCCAGCAGGGTCATCGCCGATCCTCCCGTACAGCGCGAACGCTATCCAGTCCTTTCTCCCAATGCTTACTGATGTAACCTCTCATTTTATGAACTTCTGCCAGCTCCTGTTGAACATTGACCGGCTTTACCAATAGCCCTTGGGAGGTGAGGCTCGTTTCCGCATACCGCCCGGGGTGGAGCCCCAATTTTTCCCGGAATTCCTGCCGAATGACCATCTGTCCTTTGGACCCAATTCGTACTAATGTGTGTGTCATACTGAGTAATAAGTATTACTTCTATTTAAGTTTTACTGTTTTGGGGGTGGGAATTGGGAGCGTAGCGGTAGCTTTTAGCCAATAGTAACCGAGACATCGATAAGTATTCCTTTCAGGTTCTTGCCAGCAGAAATTTCCACACTGGGATAAATCTAATGGTATTTGAACGCCATTGTTTTCAGAAAGTAATGGTGTCTGAAGTGCATTGTTTTATACGTGGGAAGCTGGCGGGCCGCGAGCCTCGTGCTTTTCCCGATGAGTTTATCGCCCAAATCAGGCTTGTTTACTCGAAGAAAAGCACCTTGATAATCCTCATCAACGAAGGCAGTTCTCGGCTCGCACATTGGCCAAGCCAGCTTTCCACATACATTGTTTTTGACAAAGAGTGGTGGTAGGGGGCATTGTTTTTCAGGAGAGGGGCGAGCGTAACGGTAGGGAAAGGAGGGGGCCTAATTTCTCTGTACAAAAGATTTATATACATCTGCTTCTTACATATGTCCGATAAGTATGTTTACAGTGACCTACCAGGGATTGCGAATAGCCGTGTCCCTGTCGGCAGCACGGGAATTAATGGAGGAAGAAAAGACGGTTGATGATGTAGTGGAAGTGTTGGAGACCGGATACGATGCTCCCCGAAAAAGAAGGGTGGGAACCATCGAACGGTGGCTGAACAAAGGAAACAAAACTTATAATGCCGTTATCGTGAAAGATCACGACAATAGCATGAATGAAGAAGTCTGGGTGCTTATCCACTTCGGCAGGTTCACACGGAGAAAAGTATAATGAAATGCCATCACTGCAATAAGGAAATGAAGTATGCCCGGGGATTAAAGTTTAATGACTATACTCTCGATGGCTGGAGATGTTTCTGCGGAGAGATTTATTTTAATCCGGAACAAGTGCAGCGCGTTCTGCTCCTGAACAAGCTGAAAAAGGAAGTTCTGCGGGCAAAACTGGGAAGGAACAGAAGCAACCTCATTTTACGCCTGCCGAAAGATGTCGAAGCAGCTTTAAGCCTGCAGGAAGGAGAAGAAGTCGTGTTAAAAGTGGACAAAGATAGATTAGAAGTTATACCAGCGTAAGATTACGATCCGGAATGAAGGTACTGTGTAAATACTTCATATAGCTCTCTATTCCCCGCAGCGATAAACCCATTGATGGAACTTTTTCCATCTGGCTTTTTTCCGTCCAGATCGGTAAAAATGCCACCAAGGTTGCGAAGGAGGGTGGAAGGGGTTAAATACTCGATTGGTGGATAACCCTTGTATGCTCTGGGTGGGTGCTTGCAAATGGCAACATCGTTAACGCCAAGAGCCACATCAACAATTGTTTTTGCTACCGACCCACCCTCTTGATCTGTATACCTTCCTTTTCCTTCATACAATCCCCATCTTAATACATCTAAATTTCTCCGTACTGGATCGGCCTGATCATAATATTTGTAGCGGTCAACAAGATCCAAATCTACCACCATTTTCTTCCTGGAAGAGGGAGCCAGCCTTCCCTTCTCCAGCTTTTCAGCGATATCACCGTCCATAATCTCCACTTCAAACGGGACATAGTACACCGCACTTCCTTCCCCCTCACCGACGGAAAGGACGCGAAACTTATGGAACGGATAGGAAACAATGCCCAGCTGCATCTGGCCTAATTCCTCCCCTTCCCGCCTATAGACGCCCAGATGGGAAGTAACAGCAGTTCCCATTCGGGCATATTCCTTGGCGCCATCTACCAAATCAATCAAAGCAACGCTGGACGTGGAATAGACGGGAGGAATATGAATCTGAGAATCCCAGTGAAGGCCAACGCCGGGCAGAAGCTTCTGGAGATCTTCTCTCACCAAGGTGCGCAGCCATAGGTCTAATGCTTCTTTTGCTCCCTGCTGCCGCTCGGCACTCTTCCAGATGTCATGGGGCAGCCGCGTCGACAGCAATTTTTCGAGACGGGAATAAAAATCCAGCAGCCTGATAATGATTTCTTCCTGCGGTACAGAGTCCAGCAACGTTACGGCACCCATCTTTGATACTACTAAAAAGAAGCACTATATAAATCTTATGCTTGGTTTTAATCGTTCCCTCACCGGTTTCGTTTCCGTTAGCCCTGCCCGCTCAAGCTCCTGCGTGCCCAATGATCCAGGGAGGAGTTTTAATTGTTTGTTGGGTATAAATCCCCACTGCTGGCAGTGAAGGGGAATAAATTTCCCAACAAACACTAAAAATCCCCGGAGCTTGCTCCGGTTGGGATTTTTAATTTCGTGTTGGCGTAATGGTGTCTTCCCCACAACTACTGCAGGCAATTAAAACGAAATAATATTAGGACACGACATATCGTTCTGTAGCCAGAAAGATTTAATAATCCCGGTTCTTTTCCTTCCTTCCATGGCCGGGGCAAGCAAGGAATTTTGGGACGATCTGCATTGGGGAGAGCGGCATCATACCGAACTACTGAGGAGCTACCTGGATCAATGGGTGGCTATTCTAAATAGAAGGGTAGTGGCGGCAGGTGAGAATCTAGCTCAGGTGGAGAAAGAGACAAAAGAAAAAACTGGAAACGATATGGTTCCGGTCGTTTTTGTGGACTGTGGTGAGCATATCTATGGCCAGGGTTAATCTTTTCTTTGATACTTTTGCTGACCCAGAGATTGCTGGTCATACCGTTATTCGATTGAAATGCGGTGTCCAGTTAAAAACTCCCTGCGGCTGGAGTAAGCCTTATTCCGGTATTATTGATACTGGAGCGCATCATTATTAGAAAAAGTCTCCCTTCCTGTTGATTATGCCCAGACCATCGCCTACATCGAAGAATAAAATGATTACCACCACCAAAATCAACAAAGTCTTTTCCTTACTTGAACTTTCCCACCAGCCGACCATGCTGGAGCAGTTACAAGGGCATACCCCCTTTCAGCTTCTGGTTGCCACCCTGTTAAGTTCCCGCACCAAGGACACAACTACCATTCCGCTGGTGAAAAAACTGTTTCAACAATATAAAACACCAGAATATTTTTCTCGCGCTACCATTAAAGACCTGGAGAAAGCGCTGTACGGCATCGGCTTCTACCGCGTGAAAGCACGGCAGGTCCGGAAACTAGCTGGAATCATCCTGAAAGAGTACGGTGGAAACGTGCCAACAACGTTTGAACAATTAACTTTCCTTCCGGGAGTAGGGCGAAAGACGGCCAACTGTATCCTGAATTATGCTTTTCAGCAGCCGGCGATAGCGGTTGATGTTCACGTCCATCGCATTTCTAACAGGTTAGGCTGGGTAAAAACAACCACGCCAGAAGAGACGGAAGAAGAGCTGAAGAAGATTGTTCCAAAGCAGCTGTGGAGTAAAGTTAATATGCTGCTGGTCGATCACGGGCAGCGGATTTGTTTGCCGCGGAAGCCACGATGTGGCGTGTGTCCGGTAAGGAAAGAGTGTGAGTTTGGAAGGGAAGTCCTGAACTGAGGAAACCAATGGTCGTGCTGCAGGCCTAATCTTTCGCATTTTCATGACTTCCCTTCCCCAAACACCGCCCGGGGCAGGAAACTCTTCTGATAATACTGGTAAAATTCCATGCTGTTGAAAGCCTGAATCAGATCTTGGAACTGTTCCCGCAGTTCTGCCGTCACTGAGCGTATCACGCCCTTGTCCAGCGCTTCCAGGTCGAGCTCAAGGTCCCAGTCGCCCACCGTCTTATTCAACTGCACTATATTCGGCTGCATCCGGAGAAAATCCATCAAAGCAGTCTCCCGTTCCGGCGTCAGGTGGTGCAACCGCAAAAACAGCCGCTGCTTGTAGATGGCCAGCCGGTTGGTGTCAATGACGTACCTAAAACCCTTGACAATCCGGCGCCGGTGCAATTTCTTCCACAACGACATGACGGTTTTAATGTTCAGGTCAGTATGCTTGGCCAGCCGGCTGGGGCGCATCAGGGGATAGGCATGCACTGCCTGCAGCACGGCCAGCTCTTCTTCCTTAAATGCTTCAATCTGCCGGTCACCGCCGACAATCACGTCCCTGCCGATCCAGTCCGGACCAAGGGAAATGGCGGCGGGGGCCGTATTGATCAGGTACCAGCGTGGATAGAGGTGTGAGACAATGTTGACAACAATCTTGTAATTGTTTAACGTAGGGGTCAGGCTGATCAGTTTCTTCAGTTCCTTGTTGAACCTGCTGGCATTGGGCGCTTCCATCTCCACGACCAGATCATATTCCCCACTGAGCTCGTACAAGGAAACGATGTAGGGATGACCTTTTAACATTTCCAGGATTGTGGATTTATCCTTCTCGCTTACGTATGCTCCTTTAAAATAGACGCGGAACAAGTGCAGCCCAAAGAAAGAATAATCCACAATCGAGAAAGGGTTATAGATTAACTTTTCCTTTTCCCACTGCTTTAGGGTGTACTTCAACCGCTGTGGGCTCTTGGCGACCAGGCTGGAAAGCTCTTTCAGCGCAATCCGCGGGTTTTCTGAGCGATAAAAGAGCAAAGCCGTATCTAGTTTTGTCATATATTTACTAAGAAATTTTTATTTCTATATAAATTTAATGGATTTTATGGAAGGAAATAAAAAAAGTTATAGAGAAAGGTTTAAATATAGCTATAAGTATACTGGTTGCTCTATGGAGTTTCAAAGAGGTAGCACTCAAAGTGGTAGCACTAAAAGAGATAGTACTCAAAGAAGTAGTTCTCAACGAGGGAGTCCGATTTTTTGGTGGCTGGTACAATATCATACCGAGGAGAATCTGCGCCCCTATCTGGAGCAGCACCTTTCTGCAACTGGCAATCATCACGTGGAAAATGGCCGGGAAAATGAATTTACCACCGGCTGCCTGATTCTGGAGAATGGCGAGACTTTAGTGAACAAATTGCGGCAGGAACGCCTGGTGCTTGATCATCAGCCGCCGCACTTCCAGCCCGCAACAAGCTATGAGCAGCTGGCCGATTTCCTGCAGCAGAATAAGCGCAAGGATGGTGCTTTTTTCTATGATGGGAAGCATCAGTGGATTGCCCGGGTGGCCCGCTATGCCAACAATTCTCCCGCGATTGAAGCTGGGAGGGAAAAGCAAACCTCGCTGATTCCCCCGGATTTCTTTTCCTATGGCAGCACCGCCAACCTGACTGGAAAGGACTTAGACCACTATTCCGGTACCAAGACTGATTTAGCGATGGTTCTTCCGGTCGCCTATAGTTCTCCGGATTGCACGGTTCATGCTTATCAAATCAAGCGGACAGCGTATGCAGGTTCCGGGCTGGGAAAAGTAGCAGCGTTTGGCCCACAGGGATTGGAAGAGGAATTTTTCTTCCGGGAGTATGAAGATAAAGATAGGGATAAGGATAAAAGTAAAAGTCCACTCGTTCTTCCCCCATATCCTTTGGTCGGTGTCCATCGCGCCTATGAGCCCGGGGAAGAGGGGATAGTAAAAGTACGGGAAGGGTTAGTGGATTTGGCGGATGGTTTAAAAGGAGGGAGAAGGAAAGTTGCTTAGGGAGTCAATTCTCTTTCAGTTTTTTCTGTTTTACCTTAGCCTGTTTTTCCTTGGCTTGAACTTTAACTATTTCAAAGAGTTGGTCGAGAACCTCCTGTGGCACAGCAATATTCATTTTTTTTTAAAATCTTCCAAGAACCATCCTAAATCAAAAGCTGCTCTTTCTTTTCCCAGCCCGGAGCAGCCAAATGTAGGTAATATCAGCTACCAAAGCCTGATTAGACTTCCCCTATTTAACCATTATGAAAAATACCAAGAAAAAAAGAGAGAAAAAAAAGATCTTAGCGCCGTCCGCGCGCCATCTTGGCCCGGGCGACATCACCTTTCTTGCTGATGAAGTAGAGATAGCCTTTGGCTTTCTTCACTCCTACTTTAGCCACAACGGTAATTTTAGCCTTGCCTTTCTTTCTCCCCTTTCTGCTCATGGGAGCACAAGCCACATTCCCCCGCTTATCCACGAAGTAGAGAAACCCTTTCTTTTTTTTCACGCCAGCTTTGGCGACAACTTCTGCCATAGTCATTCACCCCCTCTTTTTTATAGACGATAGGAAATCATGCTAGTATTTAAATGTTGCTGTTTTTTTGGTGAAAATTCGACGGAAATCAGCTGGTGGTAAGAATACTCTCCTGTGCCAACAGTTTTTCGGCCTGCAAAGCCTCGTTCAGGTTAATGACGCCCTTACGGAACTGCTCCTGGTCATCCATTCCTATCCGCGGGCAGGCCGTATTCACCCAGACGTCGATGAACGGGAAGTTTTCCAGCTGGTCAAAAGAAATGGTATTGTCCACGAAATAGTAAAATTTCTTGTCCGGAAACGTTTTTTCCAGCTGAACAGCCGGTGTTAACTGCTCCTGGCCGGGCTTGATGGTTACCAGCACTCCCACTTTTTGAGAAGAGAGGAATTTCATTAACGAGCTTTTGTATTTTTGAAGAATTTTCTCAATATCTTTCCCCGTCATTACCGTACATTTCCTTCTCAGCGGGTCATCACAAACAATTTCTTTTGATTGAGGGGAGTCTTTTTGCCGATACGCCAGTGCCAGGGGATGAAATTTTCCGTCACCGATGTAGAGGTAGCAGTCGATTTTTGCTAATTCTGTTACCGGGAGCTGCAGAGAACCATGAAACAGATCACAGCCCAGCAATTGGGAGGAAACGTGAGTCCGGTCTGGTCTGGAGGTAACGATAGTGATTCCATTTTGCTGTAATTGTTTCTTGACTGTATCCAAATTATTGCAGAATTGCACCGACGCATACAATCCTACTGCTCGATATTTTTTTTTCTGCAGATAGGTTAAAGTCTCGGTACACAATTCCACCGCTCCGGCATACGGCGCGTCAAGGAAAAGGACGTCCATAATAGCAAAATAGCGGGATTATTTTAAAAAGCTATGGCTATCTTTATTTACAGTTCTTCAACGCCCTTCGGAATACATCTGCGTACTTCTGAAGATACTGATTGATCTGCCTCCTTCGATATTGGATGATAAAGCGCGGGTGTTCCAAAGGGTAAATGTTCTTAAAAAACTGGCCTTCTTTGTTCAGCTCACAAAGGATTTTATAATTCTTCCCCGCTCCCAGCACGATGGCTGCTTCCCGACAAGCCCCTAATGAGAGTTGGGATGAAATAGTTTGCAGGAGAAAAGGGCGGATGCGCTGCAACAAGTCACGATGGTCATAAAAATTATAGTTATTGCCATCTTTGGTGAACCCTAATGGTGAAACTGCTGTCAGAAAAAAATCGTTATAGAACTTCCAAGAACTTCCCCACTGGGAAATAAAATTGTAAACAAATTCTGATGATGGCTCCCGGCGTTGAGGCAGGTCATTAGGAATCCCGCAGAATTCCTTCAGGGCCACCGGATCAGTAAACGTAACACCCGTAATCCCGGCGCCAAACCGTCCCGGATTGATGCCAAACACGAACACCCGTTTACGGTTATCAGAAAAAAATTTTTCCAGGAATTGTGTGGTGTATTCCTTAACTGTTGGCTCCTGATAGGGATTCATAACTTTTACACCGGCAGGCAAGGTGACTGGTAATTTAAGTGTCATATAAAACTGGAAAGCTTTTTCAGCAAAGGTTTTTTCCATTATTACCACCCTTCTTTCTTATGAAACGGGTTATGCCCCCACGCTATAAACAAATCTACCCCTAACCGATTCAACCCGAGCGGAATATCACAAGCGCCAAAATTGCTGCCCAGCCAAATCAGGACTTTTGCTCCTGTTTCCGAGGTAATCTTTTCTTCAATTTCTTCTGCTCTCGGCTTTAGCCCGTCTGGTAATTGGATGCAGACCAATTGAGCATTTTTTTCCTTGATGCGGGCAATGGCCTTATCAAGTTCCAGATGGTAGGTGGCCATGGGTAATAATCATATGGCCTAACACCCGTGAGCTTTCGTAGGCCGAATGAGAAACTTTTTATAGAGCTAGCTTTATATAAGTTTCCATGGAGGGTATAAAGAAAGCTGCTCTCGGGAAATTGCTGGCAGGCCGGAAGCTCGGCGGAAAACAGGTTGTGTCCTTCGCGGCAACGAGGAAGAGCTCATCGTTGGTTTTCCGTTCCCGACTACGGCGAGGTGCAAGCAATCGCCTAGCCGAGCTTCCCTCTTGGCCAAGCCAGCAATTTCCAAGCTTTCCTTATACCATGGAGGCCTGGTTTCAGAAGAAAGTGGGACAGTGGCGGGAGTATCGCCATCAACAGTTAGCCGGAATAGCTCAATTACTCCTCCGCAGCGGGATTTCTGCCGAAATAATGACCTTCCTTTCGCTCTCGTTCGGGATTCTGGCAGCGTATTTCCTTTTTTCCCGGCAGCTGCTGTTTATCCTGTTTGCTCTGCTGCATCTTCTGGCCGATGGGCTGGATGGCGTACTGGCAGCAGTTTCTGAAAGGAAGTCAAAATGGGGAAGCTATCTTGATTATGGTGCCGATCAGGCCATCACTCTGTTGATATTGCTGAAAATCGCTTTCTTGGTCCAGGATTATTATGCTTTTATCGCGGTCGGATTATTTGTCCTGTCTCAATTAATCTATCTTCTCTCCACATTAACAGCGCCGATTTTGTTTACCAGGACAGCGCTGTTACTGGTACTTTTCCTTTATTTTCCCCCGACGATTTCCTGGAGCGTCCTGCTGCCAACAGTAGCCTATGGCCTTACGGGCGTTGCCTCGCTCTACTCTTTGGCCCGGCAGCTGCAGTGGGGAATGGGGAGAAGATAATCACGTGACCGCTTTACTTAATAGTGCCGGCAGCGTTTTGTATCGCTTTAAGCACAGCTATCCTTATAAATCCGCTTTCTCCACCGCCGCCGATGGTTATCCTTTATGGTGTCACCCACAGCCTGACGGAAGAAAAACTGTTTGGGCTCTTTCTCCGAACGATTGCTGTTGAGCCCAGTGCTGAATTTCTTGGCCACCTTTCCCGCTATCCGCGAGGAACAAAGGTAGGAATAGAATGGCTGCCGGAAGAAGAGTGGGAAGAAGTTAATCGGGATCTGGTACGGCGGTATCTGGATTCGATTACCCCCCTGGCCATCGGCCTTCCCTATTATGAGCGGGAAATTACTGACTATTGGAAGAAAATAAAAGACTTTTGCCAGCAGAAGGAATATGAAATTGTCCATCTGGAAGATAAAGAAACCTTCCGGCGCCTCAACGAGGCACAGATTTCGTTAGCCCGGCAGAGAACAATCTATGGTCATTTCCCCCGACGGGAAGAGGCCGAAGATTTAGAGTATTACCGTGAGATGCTGGAATGCCAGGAAGCCTATCACCGGGCCGAAATTATCGCCAAGAAAATTCATCAATTGGAAAGAGATGGAAAGCTATTGGAAGGGATCAAGGCAAATGCTGTTGATGTTGCCATCGTGGGCATCGGGCATAGCGAATGCTGGATGGCTGACCAACAGGGAAATCCAGGAAGGTATGCCGATCTTTCAGTCAGCTCGTATTGCACTGACGCTGCTCTTCAGCCAAACCATAGTTATCAGACGACTTTTACAGAACAGGCCCAGCCGAACCGCCAATTCCTGGGCGACAGGACCGGCCTGGAGCATGCCGTCCGCCTGCTGGAACGGGGAAGAATTAGTGAGCGAGTTCCTGACTATGTTGGCGTCTGGAATCCCATCCGGCCGTCGGAAGGATATTTTGAAATGATGATTGAGAAAGAAGAAAATGAAACTGTTTCAGGAACAATTGAAGACTGCCTCGGGACAGCAGCATTTAAAGGTGAAATAACTTCCAGCGGCTGCCGCTTTGTCAAGCGCTATCAGCTTGCTGCCGAGATTGCTGCCCGAGGTGATATCTGGTATGAAGGAGAGCGGCAGGGTGACGAATTTATTGGCTCTCACCTGGTCGGGGGCGTGATGCCCGGTTCGTTTTACCTGAAGAAAGCGGCAGGAGCAAGGCCGGTGGAGCTGTCATTACGGTGGTATGAGATGAAGCTGTAAGGAAATATGAAGAATTTATTTAGACTATTGTTTACTTCACGCCCACCAGCCTTGATCGTACTTTCAGCTGCAGGTAGGGAGCAGTATGCCGTCCCCGCTGAGATGGGGGAACTGTTTCTTGGGGCAGAGCCTTAAAGAAATAGACGTCCCATTCTCCGCGCTGTTCCCGGTAATCCAGGGCATAGCTGGAAGAATAATGCCGGCTGATGTAGCGGCGGACATCCTCCAACCTGCGGAAGCGGGAATGTTTGGGCCGCAGGCTGAACAGCGGTACTGTAGTGGTGGAAGAAGTTTTTTCCTGCAGTTCAAATATTAATTTTAATCGTTGAGCGAGCTCTTTTCCTGTTTTGGGCATGGTGTATCACCTCATTGAGGGGAGAAAGGAAGAGGGGATATTTAAAGTTTGTTGTTGGGGATATTGTGTCTGTTATCCCGAAACTATTTCCCTACGATACGTTTTAGGAGGTTATGAAACTAACCAGAGCCAAACTTCTTTTTATTCTTTTCTATCGTTTCTACTTATCGTTTCCACTCCCACAATCTATTTAAACCAAGCTTCTTCCGGCAATCATTAGGGTGGTGGAATAAGTGGTGGAATAGGTGGTGAAATAGAATGAAGTTTGGCCTTACTTTTAATGACGTCCTGCTCGTACCCAAACGCTCTCCGTTATCCAGCAGAACTGAAGCCGACGTCAAAACCAGATTCACTAAGAACATTGCCCTGAACATCCCGTTGGTCAGCGCTAACATGGCGACGGTGACCGAGCATAAGATGGCCATCGCCCTGGCCCGGGAAGGTGGTTTAGGAATTATCCACCAATTCTGTACGATGGAAGAGCAGGTGGAAGAGGTAAAGCGGGTCAAGAAAAGCACTTGTTATATTATTGAACATCCCCTCTCGGTCGCGTTGCCATTGAGCATCAGGGAAGCGGTAAATAGTATGAAAAAAGAAGGCGTCACCAGCCTCTTAGTGAGAAAAGGAGAAGATCTGGTGGGCATTTTCACCAGCCGGGATTATTTGTTTGAAGAAAATCTGGACCGCAGCATTACCGAAGTGATGACGGTCAAGGACAGATTGGTAACTGCTCCTTTTGGCATCGGCCTGGAGGAAGCAAAACAAATTCTTCATAACCATCGCATTGAAAAACTCCCTCTTTTGGATCCGGAAGGAAAAATTCGGGGATTAATCACCACCCAGGACATCAAGAAGCTGGAATATTGGCCTGCCGCCTGCCGCGATGGAAAGGGTCGATTGAGAGTTGGCGCAGCCGTGGGAGTGAAAGATACCTTGGAGAGAGCCAAACCGTTAGTGGACGCTGGCGTTGACGTTCTGGTCCTGGATATAGCGCATGCCCATTCTGACTTAGTGATTCAGCGCATTAAAGAGTTGAAGGAAAATTTCACGGTTGACGTGATGGCTGGCAACATTGCCACTGCGACGGCTGCCCGGGATTTGATTCAGGCGGGCGTGGACGGATTGAAAGTGGGCATTGGCCCTTCACCCGTCTGCACTACCAGAATCATCAGCGGCGCGGGCGTTCCCCAGCTTACGGCTATTATGGACGTCGTTTCCGTTGCCAGGGAATACCATGTTCCGGTCTGTGCCGATGGCGGGATGAAAAGTCCCGGGGATGTCACTAAGGCACTGGCCGCTGGTGCCAGTTCCGCCTTCTCGGGCTACTTATTTTCCGGGACGGAGGAGGCGCCGGGCCTGGTCATCATGAAGGAAGGCAAACGGTATAAGCGCTACATGGGCAGTGCTTCCTATGACAGCAGCCATGAGCGGAAAGAAACGCTGGAAGGAAGAAAAGTCAAAGAGAAGCTGGACGTCTTTGTGGAAGGCGTGGCCATTCTGGTAGATTATAAAGGCCTGGTTAGTGACGTCATCCGCAGCATCATCAAGGGCGTGCAGAGCGGGATAAGTTACTGTGGCGCTAATACCCTGGCGGAAATGCAGCAGAACGCCGAGTTCATTCAGATTACCGCTGCCGGATGGGAAGAGAGCAAGAGTAAGGGGATGAAATTGAGTGAGTGATAAAAATCTGTAAGATGGTTTTTAATAAAAAGTCCTCCGGAAACTTTTTAAACTGTAAGTTTATACTACTATAAACTATGGAAAAACTCCTTAAGAATGTTGACCCTGAAAACTGGCGGGAACTCAAGCTGGAAGCGCACCGCCACCACTTAAAATTAGGGGAATTTATGGGTTATCTCCTGAAGGAACACCAGCGGCGGGAGAAAAAAAAGCCTA
Source organism: archaeon (assembly GCA_023265925.1). Taxonomy (GTDB): domain Archaea; phylum Nanobdellota; class Nanobdellia; order Woesearchaeales; family GW2011-AR9; genus JAHFRS01. Next base: position 7,810 of record JAHFSD010000022.1, on the reverse strand, counting down.
CCGCGTGGGACTATGTGCTGTCACGGAGAAAGAGGCTTTCTGATTCTGAAGCCGAGAGCATGAAAAAATCGCTGGCGGTTTTTGAAAAAGAATACGAGTTTGAAGCATGATTCTTCTGGATACAGATGTCCTGATTGAAATAGAGCATGGGAATGATGCTATTATTGGAAAGCTCGCTGAACTTCGTCAGACTAACCCAGGGAATATTACCATTACCAGTGCGGTCTATGCGGAATTTGTGTTTGGGTACGTTCAACAAAATAAAATGCCTCCACCACAACTGGATCTCTTTGATGTCGTCGATTTTGATAAAGAAAGTGCCCTCGTCTTTGCCCGGAAAAAACGTGAGTTGGAACAGAAAGGAAAACCCGTGCCAATATTTGATCTCATCACGGCCAGCTGTGCGATAACACAAAGCTCTTTACTGGTGAGTATGGATCAGCACTATCAAGAGATTTCCGGACTAAAACTAATTCTTCTGAGCAGGGATGAAATTGAGTGAGTGAATTATAAGATTATAACGGAAGATGCAAATAATTATACAAAAATAGTTGCATCTTCCGAATACAAGAAATGAAGAGAATACTTCATTTCTGTACAGAAAACAGACCGTTGTCTGTTTTCTTGTATAGCAAATGACAGATTTGTATAAATATTTGCGTCATTTGCTATACAATAAACAAAGAAAACCAACAACAAACAATTAAAAATCCTTATTCCGTATCATCATCATCAAAATCATCATAGTCGTCATCATCAAAGCTGAGGAATTCTGGCTTAAGTTCCGGTTTCATGGTGATACACCCCCTGATTAAAGACCCTCTGAAGGGCCGGATATTTAAAAACTTAACTGTGCTGGAGTGGATAGATGGGGGGTTAAAAGAGAACTTCCGCAATTACTTTTTTAAATACGAATACTAATTCCACCCGTAATGACCATTCCCAACCGCTACAACCCCAAGGAATCCGAACCAAAATGGCAGCAGTACTGGGAGGAAGATTGAGATGAAACTCAGCAGCAGCAAGGAAAAAGACTTTTTACACATACTTTCTTTAATTGAGAAAGCAAAAGAGAAAGCATTATTATCTGTCAATCAAGAACTTATTACTCTTTATTGGGAAGTTGGAAAATATATTTCTAATAAAATTAAAGGAGCAGAATGGGGAGAAGGAATAATTGATAATTTAGCAGAATATATTTCTATGAATAATCCTGAAATAAAAGGATTTACCCGCAGAGGATTATTTAGGATGAGACAATTTTATGATACTTATGCTGATAAGGTAAAAGTGTCGGCACTGCTGACACAATTAACCTGGACTAATCATCTGTTGATATTATCAAAATCAAAGAGCAGTGAAGAAAGAGAATTTTATATTTTGCTTACCATTAAAGAGAGATATTCCTCAAGAGAATTAGAAAGACAAATAGACCGCGGAGTTTTTGAAAGAACAATGTTATCTGAAAAAATATCGCCACTGAGGTTACAATTACCACCAGATATAACTTCAGCATTTAAAGACACCTATATTTTAGATTTTTTGAACTTACCAGAACGGCATACAGAAAAGGATTTACGTGGCGGATTGGTCAGGAGTTTTAAACATTTTGTGTTGGAGTTCGGAAAAGATTTTGCTTTTGTTGGTGAAGGATATAAAGTACAAGTTGGTAAAAATGATTACTTTATTGATTTGTTATTCTTCCATCGGGGCTTGCGGTGCCTGGTTGCTTTTGAGCTGAAAATTGATGATTTCAAACCAGAATTCTTAGGAAAATTAAACTTTTATCTGGAAGCGCTTGATCGCGAGGTAAAGAAAAAACATGAAAACCCCAGTGTAGGAGTGATCTTATGCAAAAGCAAGGATGATGAAGTCGTTGAATATGCTTTAAGCCGGAATCTATCTCCTGCGCTCGTTTCAGAATATAAGACAAAATTGATTGATAAGAAAATCCTGCAGAAAAAACTGCGGGAATTATATCTCATCTCCTCCGGAGGAAAGGAGTAACATGGCAAAACTACCCCAAAAAGATTTTTCCGACCGTTACAACCCTGCAGAATCCGAACCAAAATGGCAGCAGTACTGGGAAGAAAATAACATCTACGAGTTCCATCCCGATCCCCGGAAAGAGACCTATGCCGTGGACACTCCCCCGCCCACCGTCTCGGGCAAGATGCACCTAGGGCATGCTTTCAGCTACTCCCAGCAGGATTTCATGGTGCGCTACCAACGGATGAGAGGCAAAAATGTCTTCTTTCCTTTTGGCACGGACGATAATGGCCTGCCCACCGAACGGCTGGTGGAAAAGAAAAAGAACATCCTCTCCACCAGAATGAGCCGGGAAGAGTTTGTCAGAGTCTGTAACGAAGTAATTGAGCAGGAAAAACCGCTGTTTATTCAAAGCTGGAAAGAGATTGGAATGTCCGCTGACTTCAAGCGATCGTATTCGACCATTAACCGCCATTGCCAAATCATTTCGCAGGCATCATTTATTGAGCTTTATCAAAAAGGCGTTATCTACCAGCAGGAATCGCCCACGACGTTCTGCGTCAGTTGCCAGACCGCCATTGCCCAGGCCGAATTTGAAAATGTGGAGATGAGTTCACATTTTAATGACGTGATTTTTAAGGCTGGCGGAAAGGATCTGGTGATTGGGACGACCCGGCCGGAACTGATTCCCGCCTGTGTCGCCTTATTCTACCATCCGGAGGATGAGCGCTATAAAAGACTGAAAGGAAAATTTGCGGTTGTCCCGCTCTTCCATTACGAAGTGCCCATCCTTGCTGACGACAGCGTGGACAAGGAAAAAGGCACCGGGCTGATGATGGTCTGCACCTTTGGCGATAAGGACGACGTGGATAAATGGCATCGCTACAAATTGCCGCTGCGGGTCGTGATTGACAAACAAGGAAGGATGAACGAGTTAGCCGCAGAGTTTAAGGGATTAAAGCTTAAGGAAGCACGAAAGGCAATTCTCGAAAAGCTCAGGGAAACGGGCGCTCTTCTTCGACAACAGGAAATAGTCCATGCGGTCAATGTCCATGAGCGCTGCAAGACCGAAATTGAATTTTTAAAGACCAAGCAATGGTACATTAAGATTCTTGACAAAAAAGAGGATTTGTTGGAGGCAGCAAATCACATTAAGTGGTATCCTCTGCACATGAAGGTGCGCTATGACCATTGGGTGCAGAATTTGAATTGGGACTGGTGCATCTCCAGGCAGCGGCATTTTGGCATTCCCATCCCGGTCTGGACTTGCCGGAGATGCCAGAAACAGCTTCTGCCGGAATTAAAGGACTTGCCGGTTGATCCTACCGTTCAGCAACCAAAAAAACCCTGCAGCTGCGGTTCAAACGAGTGGGAAGGCGAGAACGACGTCTTCGATACCTGGGCCACCTCTTCATTAACGCCGGAAATTGCCGGGAATTGGCGGCATCAGGGCGAATATGATTTTAAATTTGACGTGAAGAGATCATTTGCTTTACGGCCGCAGGCGCACGACATCATCCGCACCTGGCTGTTTTATACCGTCGTCAAAAGCCTTTATCATCATGACCGGGTCCCCTGGGAACGCGTCATGATTTCCGGCCATGCCCAAGACTCACAAGGGAGGAAAATGTCTAAGTCGCTGGGCAACATTATTGAGCCACAGGTGCTGGTGCAGAAATATTCCGCGGACGCCTTACGCTTCTGGGCCGCCGGCTCCAAGCTGGGCGATGACCTGCCCTTCCTGGAAAAAGATGTCGTGACCGGACAGAAATTTATCACTAAACTCTGGAATGCCTCCCGATTCTGCCTCAGCCACCTGCAGGATTATGATAATAAGGATGACCAGGAAGGCAAAGGCGGCAAAGGAAAAGTAACCGAAGTGTTTGTAACTGAAGTATTTGATTCCTGGCTGTTAAGTAAATTACAGCAGCTTATCCAGGACTGTACGGAAACGTTTGATAACTATGAATATGTCAGGACCAAGGCCGAAGTCGAACAATTCTTCTGGCATACGTTCTGTGACCATTACCTTGAAATCGTGAAAGACCGGTTGTATAATCCTACCAAACGAGGCCGGGAGGCCCGAACCAGTGCCCAGTACACGTTGTACACCGCTCTGCTCAGTATCCTGAAAATGATTGCTCCCCTCCTGCCACATTGCACCGAGGAGATTTATCAGCTCTACTTTGCCGGGAAAGAGCAACAGAAAAGTATCCATCTCTCGGCCTGGCCGCAGTGGGACAAAAAGTTCAGAGACGAAAAAGCGGAATTGGCCGGGGAGATCGGAGCCGACATCATTAACGCCGTGCGCAAAGCGAAGTCCGGGCAGCACTGGTCGATAAAGCAGGAGCTGAAGGAACTGATTGTGGTCAGCACGGAACCAGGTTTTCCGGAGCTGATCATTTCCCTGCAGGAAGATTTGAAAGCGGTGTTGAACGTTCCAACGCTGCGCCTGGCCGGCAGAACTTCCTTGGAAAGTGAGAAATTCAGGGTGGGGATAGGCATCATAGCGTAATAGCAAATCTCGGTAATTATGATGCTCTAGCGAGATTTGCTAGAACACAAAAATCAATAACGATTGATTTTTGGTTCTAAAAACTGGCCGTTACCAGTTTTCATGAATAGTAAAGTGCCTATTAATAAGTTTCTCCATTATTTGTGCACTTTACTATAAGCTCAAAATAGGCTCAATCCGGCTCATTTTTCCGAAAGCTTTTTAAGAAGGGGGGCTAATTTCAGCCTAAAAGAGCGTGACCGTAACGTTCTTTTTAAACGAAACTGAGGTGTAAACCATGGCAGGAGAAACAGGTTACTGTGTTAAGTGCAAGGCGAAGCGCCCCATCAGCGAGGCCAAAGAAGTGAGCATGAAAGGTAAGGGTGGCGTAAGCCGAAGAGAACTGAAAGGAAAATGCCCTAAGTGCACTACGACTATGTTCCGGATTCTCGGTGGAGTAGCCAAGAAGAAGAAATAAAGTTTTCTTTATTTTTTTCTTTTTTTATCCTTTTTTTGAGAATGGCGCAAATCGTGTTTTAGCCAGGCTATGCTCTTTTGATTTCATAGCTCTCTTTGGGGCCCTCTTTGGTGTCGCCAACAGTGTATCCTTGTCGCTGGATTTTCTGTCGTAATTCATCGGCTTTCTTCCAATCCTTCCGCCGGCGTGCGTTCAGCCGCTCTTCCGCCAGCTTGGTTATTTCCGGAGGAATTTTTTCTTCTCTTATTTTCTGTAAACCCAATCCCAGAATTTCATCAAATTGCCGCAGGAGGACATATTTCTCCTTTCCTCCTAACTCTTCATCTTTCAGTATCTCCCACATCGTCGCTAAAGCCTGAGGGGTGTTTAAATCATCATTGATCTGCTCGGTAAATTGGTGAAGATATTTTTTCGCCACGGCTGAATCTTTTTTTCCCTCTTTTTCTTTCTTCAATTCCAGAACTTTTTCCCGCAGTTTCTTCCGGGAATGATGTGCTCCTTCCAGAGCCGCCGGGCTGAACATCAGCGGGACACGATAGTGCGTTCCCAGGCAGAAATAACGGTAATCCAGGGGATGAATCCCTTGCTGTTCCAATTCGGCTAGTGTGAGAATGTTCCCTGCGGACTTGCCCATCCGCTTTCCTTCTGCCAGCACCAGGAATTCGTTATGCAGCCAGTACTTTACCCACGGCTTCTTTCCCGTCGCTGCTTCGCTTTGGGCGATTTCATTGGTATGGTGCACCGGAATATGGTCAATCCCGCCGCAATGAATGTCAAACTGCTCGCCCAGATATTTTATGGCCATGGCGCTGCATTCCAGGTGCCAGCCCGGATAGCCTGCCGGACCCCAGGGAGAAGGCCATTTCATTTCCTGTTCCTGAAATTTTGATGTGGTGAACCACAAGACAAAGTCATGCTGATTTTTTTTATTCGGATCTTTCTCCACGCGGGCTTGTGTTTCTGTCTGTCGCTCAAGAAGGGCTAATTTTCCGTAATCCCTGAGTTTAGACGTGTCAAAATAGACATTTCCGCCACGGAAATAAGTGTAGCCTTTCTTTTCCAATTTCTGAATCAAAGCGATTTGTTCTTTAATATGCTCCGTTGCCTTGCACCACGTTGTGGGAGGGAGGATATTTAACCGTTTCAGGTCATCCTGGAAAGCTTTGGTGTAGAATTCTGCCACCTGCCAGACGGTTTTCTTTTCCCGCTGCGCTCCCAGCAGCATTTTATCGATGCCCGTATCCGCATCAGAGGTTAAATGCCCGACATCGGTGATGTTCATGACCTGTTTGACTTTAAATTTATTCCAGAGCAGAACTCTCTTTAGCACATCCTCAAAGATATAACTCCGTAAATTGCCCAGATGGGCAAAGTTGTAAACTGTTGGACCGCAGGTGTAGAGGCCTACTTTAGGCGGATGGCTGGGCACGAAGGGTTCTTTTTTCCGGGTTAAAGTATTATAGATTACTAATCCCATTCTGGCAGTCCATTTTATACAGTAATTATCTCCGCCTTATTTAAACATTCCTTTACCAGCTGGAAATCAACCGAAGCCAATTCCTTCCTGATCTCCTCCGGATCCGATTTCGTCGCCGGATGCTTTGGCCCGAGCAGGCAGCAGATCTCGGGGCCCTTGGAAATATCGTAGGTGCCGATCTTCTTGGCGATGGCAATGATTTCGTTCTTGTCAAAAGCTAATACCGGACGAAGGATCTCCAGGGAAACGTTTTTGGAGATGCTCACTAGGTTACTCAGCGTCTGGCTGCTGACCTGGCCGAGGTTTTCACCGGTGATGAGATATGTTGCCCCTTCTTTTTCGGCAATGATTTCCGCCGCGTTCATCATCATGATCTTGGAAAGGATGTAATAATTCTGGTGCGGGCATTTCTCTACCAATTCCTTGAGGACGGGAGTAAACGGAATCAAATAGGCTTTTCGGACCTGAAGAGTTTTGACCAGTTCTTTTACTTTATCAATCTCTTTCTCATCCGTTAAAGGCAGCTGGTGGAAATGGGCGGCAATGATATCGAGGCGGTCCTGGAACAGGTGGATCGCTACCGGAGAATCTATTCCGCCGCTTAAGAGGGCAATGGCTTTGTCCATGGACCGGAAGAGTTTTTCGCTGGTTTTATAAGGATTATGGGGAGGAGAAAGGCGTTGCCGGGCGAGAGTCAGTCACTTCCTTTTCCTGACCTTCACAAAATCTCCTAAGGTCAGCTCGTCACTTCTGCCTTTATCCAGTTTCACGGAAATGGTTTCATCCAGTTCTATCAGCCTGATTCCCAGCTTCTTCTCCAGTTTCCGGGCAGTTTCAATGCTGGGCTTGAGCGTTCCCGCTTCCCATTTGGCCAGGATACTTTCCTTTTCACTGAGCAATTTGGCAAAATCTTCCTGAGTCATACCTTTCAGTTCCCGGGCTGAGCGGATTAACAGGGCATAGTCAGCAACGATGCCGTATTCCGGCTCTTCTGGTTTAGGCAGTGGTTGGGGAAGAACTTGCGGCTTTCCTGCCCGCCGTTTCACCACGCCATATTTGGCGCAGCCCGGACAGACTTCCACTTCTCCCCCTTCAATCTCTGCTACCACCAGAAGCGCTTCTTTTCCACAGAGTTCGCAGGAGGGCATTCTTTCTCCTAGGAAAAGGGAAGAATATTAAAAGGTAATGGAAAAAAAAGGAAGAAAACGTATGGGGTTTTGAGAAGTCGCCGCCACTCATTCCGTTATCAAATCTGCGGCGATTTGGGTGAGCCCCGAGCTGAGGGGCGAACCTCAAAACCCTTGTTTGGCGTCCCGACCGGAGCGAAGCGGAGGGAGAACGCAGCGGGGTCGAGTACCGCAGTTCCGCAGAA
>JAHFSD010000039.1 GCA_023265925.1 archaeon | reverse complement strand
GTTGAAATACAATCGGCGGGAAAGAATAGGCTGGAAAAGGGAAAGAAACGAACAGCTGTTGAGAGCGATCCCTATAAACAATACATCAATACGCTTGAAGTCGTCCTGCCATTTATCCACAAGAAAAATATCAAAGTAGAAGGAATACAAAAAGTATGTGATGAGGAGGAAATACGGAAAGAACATGCAGAACTCCTAAAATGGCTTGCCATGGCGGAGGCAGCTCTTCCTACTGCCAAAACCACAGGAACAATTCATGTAGTGTGGCGCACGACTGATGATCTAATTTACTTGGATATCAACCTTGCCAATTGTAAATATAAAAATGATTCAGAGAAATACCAAGAGCTGATGGAAGATGGTGCTGAGCATTATAAAAAGCGGGGAAGATTTGCCGGGACAGCCCGGATCTATTACCATTTATCAGAATATTACTTTAATAAAGATGCTGAAAAGTCTAGGGAATACCTGAACAAAGCTCGTGAATATTTTCGTAAAGAATGGTATGGTGTTGAAGAAGTGATTAAAATAACGCCGCTGGAAGAGCTTGTTGTCGTACTGGATGAGGATATACAAAAGGGAAATTACTGGAGTGCCGGCAAGATTGAATGGTATTTAGGGAATAAAGAAAGAGGAAGAAGATTTATTATGCAGTCGCCGGAATATAAAAGATTGGTGAAAGAGTCCACAGAATCTGTTGAAAAAGGCGAATATTATGATGCAATACAACATTTGTGGGGCAATTTAATACCATTCTACAAAGAAATCATGAAAGAGTTATGTGGAAATGATCAGAAGTGTATTCGGGAAGTGCGACGTCATGTTCCTGCTAAGAACTATCCTCTGATGATGTTTTAAGTATTCTTTTAGTCATTGCCTAAGCCCGGACAGGGAGGTTCTTTTCCTTCTCCAGTACTTTCGACCTGCTGGCAGATTTTTGGCGTTCCCATTCTACCGCCAAATACAGAACCGCCAAAATCACAGAAATCGCCAATAATGCAATCATCTGCTGAATTCTCTTTCGTTCCGAAATAGCCGCCAGCACCACCACTCTCCCTCGCTTCATCACAAGCTGGAACTTGTGTACCTCCAACTTCATCACCGGGAGGAGCTGGATCTGGTGCTGGCCCACCCCTGGCTGGTGCAAGACCACTGGGCCGCTCAATATTCTTTAAGTGGGATTTGTCTAGGCAATCGGCGAAAGCATCAATTTTTAGGGACAAGGCAAAATTGTGGCAAAAAGTATTTAAAGATTAGTGCCTTGAAGCTACTGTTCTTAAACTATGAACCAAAAATTTTTAACACTAGGATTAGCTGGACTGATAAGCTATTCCTATGGCTGCAGAAATTCACAACAGGAAAGTGCTCCGACATCAGCTAGGAATTCTCTCATTGTGGCTAATGATGAACTTATCCAAAACATAAAAAGAGCAGTAATCGCTAAAATTAAACGGGGCTTTTATCAAGATCCAAATGACGAATACCAGCAACATATCGATGCACTCGTTATGGTCCCAGGGTTTCTAACCAAAAACATTAAGATGGATGGGCTCCAGAACTGTAATGAAGAGGAAATTGAGAGAGAACATGAAAAAACAGTTTCAGCATTATTTAAGTCTGGTATAGATAGCCACCTTAGGTGGGGGAGCATTGACCACCTTAATCGTCTTGATAGTAAGCTGGCTAACTGTAAATATAAAGAACTTCAGGAAAAGTGGGAGGAATTAATGTTAGAGATATCAGACCATTATGCTGTTCTTGACCGATGGTCGGAAGCAGCTCGTGTACAGTACCTTCTCGGCAACCTGGGAAGGGCCAGGGCCTACTTTAAAAGAGGAGGAACTGCGACCGAAGAACTTATTAAGATAACTCCAGTGGAAGAACTTGCTGCACTGCGGGATCAGTATGTACGAAAAATGAAATTTTTACAAGCCGGAAAAATTGAGTGGTACTTAGGTAATAAAGAGAAAGCAGTGGATTTGCTAATTCCAGCGGAAGAATTTAACTTTGCAATCGAAGAGTGTAAAAGATCTGTAGCGAGAAAACATTATTTGCCGGCTATAAAAATACTCTGGAGAGGTCTGCGCCTTCCATTTTATAGAGAGACTATGATGGTGTTCTGCGGCAATAGTGAAGATTGTGTAAACGCCCTGAAAGATTATGACCCTTCCAAAGACATTTTTCCCATGAACATTTAAACACGCTTTATTCTTGTGAGCAAGGTAACTTACCTATCAATCCACCATCTTCTGAACTCTCAACAAACTGACATTTCTTATTAAAGTTTGGTGAGAATCGTACGGCATACATATAGCCGCTAAAATCGCAGAAATCTCCAATAATACAATCATCAGCTGAATTTTTTTTCGTTCCGAAATAGCCGCCGGCTCCACCTGCTCTGCCAGTTTCGTCACATGGGGGCAACCGAGCCCCACCAACTTCATCTCCTGGTGGAAAGGGGTCAGGTGCAGGCTTTCTTCCTTCTTTCCCGAATAAATCCTTCAGTTGGGACTGTTCTAAGCAATTAGCAACTGCATCCACTTTCTGTGCCTGAGCAGAACATTCATCAGGCTCAAAGTCATCTGGTGCAGGTCGATTTTCATTTCCGCTTTGAGGTTCATTTTCTGATTCCTCTTCATCCCTCTGGACAAAACTACCCTTCGCTAGATCAGAAGAGGATATGTCATCTTCTGTAGCGTCCGGATTACGGGCATGATCAACCTCATGCGCAACTAGCGTACTGAAATCGTAGACAACGCTTGTATCTGTCATTTTTGGATGCTGGGCAGAAGTCGGATGGGTAGGCTCGTCGATGTCTCCTTTGTAAATGAATATTTCTTTGGTCACTTTATTTGTACAAGCTGCCTGTTCAGCACCACAAACCTGTTCCCGTTCTTCTTCCGTTTCCAGAATACTGAATTCTACATTTTTTGCTACCCATCCTACTGTTCCTGGATCAAGACGCTTGTGATCCTCTGCATCCTGAACGGCCTCATCGATCATTCCCTGCTCTTCAGGAGTGGGGCTCCTTCCACAGGAATTAATCGTAGCGCATTCCCCTTTGGCCACTTTACCAGGATGGCCGGCACCAACAGACGGCAAGCACTGATTATCAGGAAGACCATCCAAATTTTGCACCTGTTCCAGTCCTCTGGGACCAAAGAAATGATTAACACATTGCATCTCTTCTTTCAAACCAGTAGCTCCTAACTCCGGCGCCGCAGACAAAATACAGGCATTCGGCTTATTTAACCCAAACTGCCCTGCTCCTCCCCCACTAGCTAAATCCTTGGCTAAGTCACTCGGGTTTGCTGCACAAGCTTCTGAGAATAACGAGGCAAACAGCATCGCCTTCTCGTATTCCTCTTTGAGGCCTTCTCCCGTGCCGGTGGCAGCTGTAGCTGTGGAAATAACTCCGCCCGTCAGAGAACTCCCTGCTCCAGTTAATGTCGGAACAATGCTGCCGTATTTGGACAATTTTTCTTTTACTCTAGCGCATTTCTGTTTGACGTTGTCAATTATCGTTTTTCCACTCGCTCCTAAAGCATTTTGGAATTCATCTTTGATATCCCCATCGGCAATTCCTAGAAACTGCCCTTCTACTCCATATTCAAACACAGTTGATATAATCTTCCCCTCAAAACTAGTTCTCAGATCAATCCCATTCACACAGACAAACCCCTGATTCATCCAGTCGGTCAAAGAACAGCCGACGCCATAATTTATTGGGCCTTCCACTGGATCAACCGCATATTTCCAGAAATAATCCCAAACGCCGAAGCATTTGCTTTTTGTTTCGGAAGGATCGCAAAACACGCTGCGCTGCACGATGCGTCCAGTCTTGACGTCATAGGTAAACATTCCGTGGCTTACTTGCGGGTAATAGAAGAGGCATTGAACACCAACATCTTGGTATTGTTGGAGCGTTGGATAAATTCTTGACTTCCCTGTCCACAAAGTTAAATCCATGACCAGCAAAGAAGGATTCAGCAACCCATTGAAGATACCGCAGGATTGTTGTTCTTTTGAAATATTTTCTTTGTTTATTCTCACGTTCTCAGCTGCTGTTTCCAGGGAGCCGGCAAGATCGGTATCAATCGCCAGCGCATTTTTAATATCCAACCCGTTAATTTTATCCTGAAAACCGATAATTTTCGGGGCAGTCTCTTCGTACTTCCTCACGGTGAAACTATCGATGTAACTTTTGATCTCCTGTTTGACATTGACTCTTTTCTTGTAGTTAGGAACGCCCTTAAGCAGTTTTGCTGTTGTAACAGTGAGCTTGTCAGGAATCGGCTCGAGAACCCGATCAAGCTCGGTTGATGGAGGTGCTATTTTTTTAGTTATATTCGCGATGAGATAATATCCAACCACAATGACAATGAATATAATGAGAAGTATCACTATATTTCTCGAAAACTGTTTCCGCTGCGGCCTCTTTTTCACTGTTATGGTGACTCTTTGTCGAGGGGATTATAAACTTTACTCTGATGCGGGTATTCTGATTTGATCTCCGGAAGAGTGGTATGATTTACATTATTCTGAATGGCCAGAAAATACTTTTATTTCCCTGACCACTTCCGGCACGCGGGTAACTCTTTCCCCCGCCGTAAAGTGTCCTTTGCCTTTCTCGATGATGACGGTAGCCTGCAGGTTCCGCTCAAAGAGCGCCTTGTTCTCTTTCAGATTGACGTAAGGATCGTTAGGGGAAAGGAACACCGTGATATTGTTTGTTTTCTTCCTGACTTGGGAAAAATCAATGGGCGTAGTGAGCCAGGGCCTGGCGATGGCGGCCATCTCCTTGCTTTCCAGATTCTGGAGGGTAAACCAGCCGGCCACCAAAATGATTCCGCCAATTCTTGCTGCTGTTGGCAGAGTCTCAAGATAGCGCATGATTGCCTGGCAGCCGATGCTATGACCAATGAAGTACGTATCCTTGTCCGACGTACCCACTTCTTTCCGCAGGTGAGAAATCCATTCCTGGATCTTGGGTGTGGTCGTGTGAGGCATTCTGGGAACGTGCACTTGAAAACCGGTCTGTTCCAATTCCTGCCGCACCCACTTATACCAGTCTGATTGGGGAGTACCGTCCCAGCGGTGGACAATGAAGACACGCATGAACGGCTGAAAAAGAAGTGAGCATAAAAGCTTTTCGAAAGGCTGCCTTGCACCACTAATTTTTCTTCCCCATCAGCCACAGCCGATAACTGCTCTCCCCCCGTTTAATGTCCTGCTGCAGTTTCAGGACATACCCTTCCGGCGCCGCTAATTCCAGCCCGCTCCGGGCAATGATGAACAGAAACCCGCCCTTTTTCAGCACATAATTGGCCTGGTAATACATCTCATTGATCTTATCCTCGTCTTTCTTGGTCAGATGGAAAATAATCCGGTCAAACTGTTCCGGAGAGAACCGCACATCTAATTCGTCCAAGGTTAACTTGTGAAAGTCGATGAATTTGCTCACTTTGGCCAGTTTGGCATTCTTTTTAGCAGCAATCAAATTGGTGGGATTGATATCAAAAGCAGAAATGCTCTGTTTAAATTCTTCCTGGCTCAGCAGGGCCGGCGAGAGGCTCGCAAAGTTGGGGAAAGTAGAAAGAATAAGATTTTGACTGCGGAGAGAAATCTTATTGGCATACAAAGCCGCTTCGATGGCTAATCCACCATCACGGACAAAGCCGATTAATAGTTTCTCGCCGGGCGTATAGCCAGAGCTGCGCAGGAAATAGTAGGCCAGATCACCCTTGAACGTGGCCTGGTGAGGGAAGACGCGGTAATCGCGGCCATCGAAATCCTTTCCGCAGCAATCGAGACCGAGCAGATACTCGCTGCCCGTAAAGTAAACAACGACGATATATTGCGGCTTTTTTACTTCCAACGTTGGCTTTAATCCCTGCTTTTCCAGAGTGGAAAACAATTTTCCTGCTGTCATTTTGGCTAGTTCAAACCTATTTTCCTGCCCGGAAACGTTTTGTACTTCCACTTTGAATGAGAATTGGGGAGGAAAATAATCTGTCCAGGGTATAGCTAACTCTTCCACAGCCAAAGAATCGGGAGAATCAAACCTTCCCAGCAGAATCAGCAGGCGGCGGAAGGATTGAGCCTGCTGCGCGAGCAGAACAACATCTTTCTTGTTCTTGACGGAGAATTCGAGAGCAGAACCATTAATGGTCGCTTTGGCTTTCACCAGTTCCTTGATTTCCTGCTGCGCCAGCAGTTCCAGTCCGGGATTGACGAGGGTGAAGAGATGCATCGTCGGGTAGGATAGCCAGTTGTTTATGAACTTTTTGCTGGAAAAAGGAAAAGAAAGTAGAAGAAGTTATTGCGTCGGCGTGGTAGGGGTTACGTTGACGGTGTAGGTAACGGAACCGTATTCCACTTCACCATCTTTTGTTTTTTTAGGAGAAGGAAGTTTCTTCTTTTTTAATTTATTCTCTCGAACAAGATCATCTATACTCGCTTCCGGTCGGGCTTTCTTCACAATTTGTAAGGCGGTTTTGAGTGTATCTCCTTCTTTCAAAAGAACGCGATAAATATCCTTATCGAACCACTGCTCTACTACCAACCTTACCGTTGCCGTATTTTTATCATACCTCTCCATCAGCAATGGAGCCATACACATACTGTTGGGCGCTCGAACACATGGTCCGCCAAAATCTGTCTCTAATGCCGGCGCATAGTTGGGCATTGCTGTTGCTATCCCCGCCGCCAACAATCCTGCCAAGCCGTAGTTTTTCATGGTGTTTACCTCCAAAAACGTTTTCACTCTAAACCTATTTAAACTTTTATATCCTCAACAACAGCCATCGCCATCGGCTTACCATGGTAAATTGGCCCACAGTACAGCGCACGCCGCTGTGGCGCACCACGTTGAAGAGCTTTACGTAACTCTTTCTCAATCTCTTAATCAAACATTTCCCCCATTCCCCTCTTCCACCACAATCTTCGCTGCTGCCGCCAATTGGTCCCTTTCCTCCAGCTTCATTACCCTTACTCCCTGAGTCGCCCGGCCAATCTGCGAGATGTCAGAACATTTTATCCTAATGGCAACGCCATTCTTGGAAATCAGCATCAGCTCTTCCCGGCCATCAACGACCATGACATTGGCGACCGGGCCATTTTTATCAGTGATTTTAATGTTCGTTACCCCTTTCCCTCCCCGGTTGCAGAGGCGATATTCTGAAACCGGCGTCCTCTTGCCATAGCCTTTCTCGGTCAGCGTTAAAATGTCCATGTTTGGCTCAGCGGCCAGCATGCCAATGACTTCATCATCCTGCTCAAGCTTGATCCCGCGCACGCCCGTCCCGGCCCGGCCAATGGAGCGGACGGCCTCTTCATTAAACCGGTTCGCCGAGCCTTGTTTCGTGGCGAGGATGATCTCATTATTTCCGGTCGTGTATTTCACGCCCACCAAGCTATCTCCTTCATCCAGTGTCACGGCGCGAATGCCGCCTTTCCGGGGATTAGAAAATTCCATCAGCCCGGTTTTCTTGACCGTGCCATCCTTCGTGGCCATGAACAGATAGCCTTCCGTAAAATCTCTCACCGGCACAATGGCCGTAATGCGCTCATCCTTGCTTAATTCAATGAGATTGGCGATATGCTTGCCTTTGGCCTGCCGGCTCGCTTCGGGAATATGGTACACTTTCAGCCAATACAGCTGGCCCTGATCGGTGAAGAACAGGAGATAATCGTGAGTGGAAGCGATATAGATCCGGTCCACGAAATCTTCCTCTTTCATCCCGGCAGCAATGACGCCTTTCCCGCCTCTCTTTTGCGTTTTATACACTTCCAGCGGCATTCTCTTAAGGTAGCCGGCGTGCGTCATCGTCACGACCACCTGCTCTTCGGCAATCAGGTCTTCCACTTCAAATTCCTCTTCCTCGGCACTGTAGCTGATCCGGGAACGCCGCTCATCGCCATACTCTTCTTTGATTTCCTGCAACTCCTGTTTGATTAACGACAAGACTTTCGGCTCTGAGGCCAGGATTTCCTGGAACGAGGCAATCTGCTGCAGTAAGCCAGCATGCTCATCCCGGATTTTTTCCTGCTCTAACGATGCCAGCCGCTGCAGTTTCATGTCGAGGATTGCCCGGGCTTGAATTTCCGTGAGATTATAGCTGCTCATCAAAAACTGCCGGGCCTCTTCCACCGTCCTGCTCTGCCTGATGCCGGGAATGACCTCGTCGATGTTCAGCAACGCGATCAGCAACCCCTCCAGGACATGCACTTTCTCCTGTGCCTGTGTTAAA
Source organism: archaeon (assembly GCA_023265925.1). Lineage (GTDB taxonomy): Archaea > Nanobdellota > Nanobdellia > Woesearchaeales > GW2011-AR9 > JAHFRS01. Next base: position 344 of record JAHFSD010000039.1, on the reverse strand, counting down.
TCATGCTGTGTCCGTCGCACAATCACGTTCTTGCGGTGCCCGATGTGGTGCTGGATGAAATCTTTTAACCCTAATGTCCGGGGCTGGTTATTCACCAGCGCCAGCATCTGAATTCCAAAGGAAACCTGTAAATTACTGTACTGATACAATTGATTGAGCACGACATGAGGATCAGTGTCCTGTTTCAATTCAATCACCACCCTGATCCCTTCCCGGTCGGACTCATCATTAATATCCCGAATGCCGGGAATTCGTTTATCTTTGACCAATTCAGCAATCTGCTCAATCAATTCGGCTTTATTGACCTGATAAGGGATTTCCTTGACGACAATTTTGTTCTTCTC